>USAD01000327.1 GCA_900552415.1 uncultured Parabacteroides sp. | reverse complement strand
TATTTGGAGGTAGAAACTCCTATCCTGCAGTCAATCCCAGGCGGAGCGGCAGCACGTCCATTCATCACACACCACAACGCTTTGGATATACCTCTCTATTTGCGTATCGCGGATGAGCTTTATCTGAAGCGCCTGATCGTTGGTGGCTTTGAGGGCGTTTATGAGTTCTCGAAGAATTTCCGAAATGAGGGTATGGACCGTACACACAATCCGGAGTTCACCTGTGTGGAGATCTACGTTTCTTATAAGGACTACAACTGGATGATGGATTTCACAGAAAAGATGCTTGAAAAGATCTGTCTTGACGTGAATGGAACAACTGAGGTCAAGATGGGCGATAACATCATCAGCTTCAAAGCGCCTTATAAACGTGTTACAATGCTCGACGCCATCAAGGAATTTACGGGGTATGACCTGACTGGAATGGATGAGGCACAAATCCGTGAAGTTTGTGGAAAACTGAATATGGAGATCGACGAGACGATGGGTAAAGGTAAGTTGATCGACGAAATTTTCGGTGAGTTCTGTGAAGGCCACTATATCCAACCGACTTTCATTACCGACTATCCTATCGAGATGTCGCCTCTGACAAAGAAACATCGTTCAAACCCAAGCCTGACCGAACGCTTCGAGTTAATGGTTAATGGCAAGGAGTTAGCCAATGCCTATTCTGAGTTGAACGATCCTATTGATCAATACGAGCGTTTCCAAGAGCAATTACGTCTGAGCGAAAAGGGCGACGATGAAGCGATGTTTATCGATCAAGACTTCATTCGTGCGTTGGAATATGGAATGCCTCCAACGAGTGGTATGGGTATCGGTATGGATCGTTTGGTCATGTTAATGACAGGCCAAACCACTATCCAAGAGGTATTGTTCTTCCCGCAAATGCGACCGGAGAAGACCGTTAAGAAAGATGCGGCCGACAAGTATGCGGCGGTTGGTATCCCGACAGAATGGGTTCCTGCCCTTCAAAAAGCAGGTTACGTAACAGTGGGTGCTGTCAAAGAGGCAAATCCCAACAAATTGCGTCAAGACCTGTGCGAATTGAATAAGAAATATAAATTGGAACTTCAGAATCCGACAGCACAAGAGGTTGAGGAATGGATTGCTAATGCGGGAAAATAACAAATGAGATGAATCTACCTGGTAAAATAGCGATCATGGGAGGCGGTAGCTGGGCTACCGCCTTAGCTAAGATCGCTCTTTCGACACAAGATAGTATAAATTGGTATATGCGTCGTCCCGATCGCATTGAAGATTTTATGCAGTTGGGACACAATCCTTGTTACCTGACATCCGTCAAATTTAATACTGAAAAGATCACCTTCTTTTCGAATATCAACCAGGCCATCAATGAGTCTGATACGTTGATTTTCGCAACACCTTCACCTTTCTTCAAACAACATTTGAAAAAGGTGAAGACATCAATGGCAGACAAATTCATCATCTCCGCAATCAAAGGAATTGTTCCTGACGAGAATATGCTTATCACGGATTACCTGACTGAATACTATCAGGTTCCACAAGATAATATCGCCATAATAGGAGGTCCGTGCCATGCGGAGGAAATCGCGTTAGAGAGATTATCTTACATCACATTAGGCTGTTCCGACCTTGAGAAAGCAAGGGCCATATCTCCCATATTCAGGAATCAATACCTGTTCAACTCCTGTTGTCAAGACGTGCGTGGCATCGAGTATGCGGCGGTATTGAAAAACGTCTACGCTATTGCGGCCGGAATCTGCCATGGCATGAAATATGGGGATAATTTCCAAGCCGTATTCCTTTCCAATGCGATTGGTGAAATGAAGGAGTTCCTCAACGCCGTACACAGTCTTGAGCGTGATGTCACCGACTCTGCCTATTTAGGAGACCTGCTGGTGACAGCCTATTCTCGTTTCAGCCGTAACCGGACATTCGGGACCATGATCGGAAAGGGTTATTCCGTTAAAACGGCACAACTCGAGATGGAAATGATCGCAGAAGGCTATTACGGCACGAAATGTATGCAT
>USAD01000326.1 GCA_900552415.1 uncultured Parabacteroides sp. | reverse complement strand
GCGTCAAAGGAGAGTATTAGATATCATCATAAAGCGCAAAGCGCCTCTTGCTCAACAAATATATGAGACCAATCCTCGCGGGGCAACGGCGCATACGAACGGATTCCCATCATACCCGCCATCCGGCAGTTTACCCGTGCGTCATCGACCAGGAAACTCTCTTCCGGATAGATGCCAGCGTCATTCAAGACATACTCAAAAATCTCGGCATCCGGTTTCTGCATGTGGAGCTCATAAGACAAATAGACTTTCTCAAAGAAATCGGCCACATGATAGCCCTTGTAGTTAAAACAATTCTTCTCAATCCATTGCCAATGGATCTCATTCGTGTTGCTCAACAGGAAAAGACGATAACTCTTTCTTAATTCCAACAAAAGATCCAGACGATACGTTGGAAGGTCGCCCAACATCGAGATCCAGGCCTCATCGATCTGCTCGTCGGTCATAGGCATACCTGATAGATGCCGGATACCTTCCCTGAACTCCGGGACAGAAACCAATCCCAGCTCAAGACTCCCAAACAGGTCCTTATGCCTATAATCACTCGTGACACGCTGACGGATATCCTTGACACCCAATTTCTCGAAAGAGGCCAAGCAACGAACGCGCGCCAAATTGATCAATACGCCACCCAAATCAAATATGATGTTCTTAACACCGTCCATTCATCCTTTGAATATACGGTTACAAATATATTAATTTTCCATCGCCGCTGCCATCAAACAATGGAAATTTATGACAAAATTCAATCCAACATCAAATTCATGTAGGCTTTAGAACGCACGTCTGATAAATCCAATCCTGCCTTGAGGAAACGGGCCATTCCATATAAACAAACCGGACTGCCTGCCGAAGGTATTCCCCGAACCCGCAACGTAGACAAACACTTATCCCGAGCGATGGCAGCCAATAAAGAGGCATGGATATCATCCGAATCCGCAACCAGTTCTCGTACTTGATCCTCTGGAAGCCAAAAAGCCAAACCAGACAGTTTGCCCGATTCATCATAAGCCATATACAAATCCCCGCCGCTCATTTGGTGATCAAGCAAGATTGTCTCGAATTGTGCCCGGTCATAAAGTACGCTACATGTCCGCTCACGTACCTTCCGATCAAAATAATCATAAGCCAAAATCCATTCACCAAAAGGAGCACGTACGACCCGAACGTCACTCCTCTCCGGTTGGCGAGAGGCAATATAACTCGTCAAAGAATAATTGAAAAACTCCTGATAACCAAACGCCCTATAATAATTGAATAAAGCGGGCGTAGCCGGAATCAAAGAGGTCAAGTCGTAACCCCGTGAAGTCATCTCCTCCAGCGCTTGCCGCATCAATCGCCCCATCAAGCCCTGGCGACGAAACTCAGGCCAAGTCGCCACTCCACAGACATAAGCCATCGTAAGCTCACGTTCGCCCGCCCGCATCTTATAAGGCACGATATGCAAGGCACAACACAAACGTCCGTCACGCTCCAACGTCAAGGCGTTCTCATCCCGATAGACCCGGTCGAAATACAGTCGGATAAAAGAATCGCTGTCTCCAAAGCACGTTTTCCACAAAGCGACCAGTTGCTCTTTCTTGTCCATAGGTCAACTCCTCTTCACGGCCGCACTTTTCTCCAACAGCAGGAATGGCTGATACGAGAGCTTTGCCTGCCTCAACCCCGGAATACCCAAGTCCTCCTCACGGTTCACATAGATAAACTCAGAAGGTAAATGGGCACATTACTAGGCGCGCTCTTCACAAACTTGGCGAATGCGGGCATGGCCTCCTCATATTTTCCCTCTTGAAATAAAGCCTTGGCCTCATTCAGCGTCTGCGCACCCAATCGTCCTGTTCCACAAGCGAGCGCCAAGACCAAAGCGGCTAATGTTTTAACATAAGATACTTTCATTTCTTCTTGTCTAAAGATAGTTCTCGACTCAAAGGTAAGAATATTTTTGACGCGACTCGCGATTCGGAAGAATATATCGCGTCAAAGGAGAGTATTAGATATCATCATAAAGCGCAAAGCGCCTCTTGCTCAACAAATATATGAGACCAATCCTC
>USAD01000325.1 GCA_900552415.1 uncultured Parabacteroides sp. | reverse complement strand
AACAACAAAACGCTGATGATTGACCAATACACATCAAACGTTGAACCAGGAAACCCTGAATTCGTTGAAGATATCCGGACGATAAACGACGCGTTCGTGCACTTCAAGCCTTCAGTTGAGGTCGATTTCGTCGATGAGGAAGGCGGATCAGTCAATGAGGTCCTTCACTTCAGCGAGCTTCGTGATTTTGAGGCGCAAGGCGGTAAAGGCCGATTGGTAGAAAACAGCCAATTCCTTTCTGGCGTCAAGAAAAAAATCGACACCAACGCGAAGATCAGGAAGAGTATTGAGCAAAACCGTAAGCTCAGGGATATCCTGAAAGACAATTCATCGAGAGAGGAACTGAAAGAGATGTTGCGAGCTATGCTCGAGGAGCTTGAGAACAATAAATAACCACACGGATAAATATTTAAATCATTATGGCAGAAACAGAATTACAGAAAAGTAACATAGCGTCGCAAGCCGCTTCCGGCGCGAGCGAGGCGCAACCCAAACAACCGTCAAAAGACATATCACAGTTGTTATCGGCCTTTGGTGGTTTCAATGCTGTTCGTGGCTTCATGCCCGACGCGGACAACCTGAATCCCGCACGTAAGGCCGCTAAAGCGGTCTTCTTGTCAGACAAGCGTTTCAAGGATAAACGGGAAAACTTGATTAACGATATCAAGGGCTGGCTTGAGATCCTGAACGAGGATCATGAGAGCGCTACCGAGTTTGCCGACGCATGCAAGGAGAAAGAAGAGAAATACACGAAGGTGCTGAGCCAAGGTATCACTGACGCGCTTTATGCCACGGCCAATCTGGAACGCTCATATCGGGCGCTCGACGGCTTCTTCAAGAACGCCAATACGGACAAGGTGAAGAACCTGCGTGTAATCAATGTCTATAAGGACGATATCGCCGACAGCGACTCCGGCTTCGCGCACGAGGTGGAGGTCTTGTTGCGGAATGGCTTTGATCGCTTGAGTTTGAAGGATTGCTACAGCCTGCTGGTTGTCCCGGGCAATGTTTTCCAAGACAAGCCTACGCTGTTGCAATGGGCGAAGATCGCTTTCAAATATAAAGTCATGCTGATCACCGACCACGCGGACGAATATTCGTTCGACGACCTGTTCTCTAACACGGAATGGTATCACGACAGCGATATCGAGCTCCAGAACGTGGTCATGACCGCCAACTGGCTCGTTGGCCGCGACGCCGAGAAAATGTCGGAAGACGAGAAGGACAGCCCCGCGTTCTATGTTTATGGATCGGGTGCGTTGGCCGGCAAGCTGTATGACGAGAGCGCGAACATGGCACAAGGCGCCGGTGGCAAGAAATACGGAACATTGGATGGCGTCAAGGGTGTCAAGCTCGACCTGCTGAAATCCGCCTTGATGGACAACCAAGTGATCCCGATGGTCTATTCCGAGGGACGGGTCATGGCCTTCAACAACACCACGCTCTACAATGGCGACAACACCGCCATGAAGGAGTATCCGATCGTTCGTGTATTCGACTGGGTCAAGAAAGTCCTGATGAACTATGTGCATGAGGTAGCCCTCGAGAACTGGGATCCTTATAATTCGCCCAAGAACCTGAAAGCGAAAATCCAAGCCTTCTTGAACGACTATAAGGGTTACGGTAACCTGTTCCAAAACTATGAGATCAAGGAGCCGACACAAGACCCGGTTACGAAGCGTATCACTTGCGACATCAGCCTGACGCCTTTCTACTCGGCAAAGAACTTTATCATCAAGGTTTCGGCTGACAAAAAAGACAAAGATGCCCAGATGGCATAACATATTAACTAGAATTACTAATTTTTTAAACGTACAATTATGGCAAAGACACCAGTAAAATTAGAAGTTGATGGCTATAAGGAACGGGAAGTCATGATGGTTAAATATGAGTTTGACCAAGCCACCGATGTAGAGGGACAAATGTCGGGTATTCCACGCGGCGGAAAAATCAACATCCGCGTTAAAGCCCTGAATGATGGTACTCCCGACCTGCTGGCATGGATGGTCGAGCGTAACTTGCCGAAGAACGGCGTGATCACTTTCCTCGAGACAAAGACCGGAAAAAATATGAAGACGATCAA
>USAD01000324.1 GCA_900552415.1 uncultured Parabacteroides sp. | reverse complement strand
AAAAGCGACTCATGGAACCGCCACCACCAGAACTTCCGCCGCCCCAGGAGCCACCACTACCGCCACCGAAGCCGCCAAATCCACCGCCGCCCATGATGATCGGTCCACCGCCACTATGTAAACGGTCGGTCCGTCTCTCATGCCGCTCCGTATAGCCGCACTTCTTGCAACGATAAATCTTCTCCTCAAGACCTTCACGATAATGGGTCGCCTCTACGATCACGTTCGTACCCATATACACGAAGCTTTTCTGTCCACACCTTGGGCAACGTCGTGGTCGGTATTGGAAATAATATCCTAAAAAGACAACGACCAGGAATGCCACGCTAAGAAAACCGAACAACCAAAGATCTCCTCCATCGCTGTCAGCCTGACCCGTGTGATGCCCTGGCGTATATCCGCTTTCCAGAAGATAACGAGAGACTGCTATAACACCTTTCAGCATGCCTTCGCTATAATTTCCAGTCTTCAGATCGGGGATCATATAGCGTTGTTGCAACCTGTAGCAGATCGCGTCGGGAAGAACGCCCTCGATACCGTATCCGGTCTCAAAAACGACCGACCGCTGGGAGGGTTCAGTCACTAACTGGATAAGTAAACCATTGTCTTCTCCCTTTTTCCCGATTCCCCAATGCTTGAACAGATCGGTGGCGAACATACGGGCATCATTATCGCCAATGCTCTCGACCGCCACAACCGCCACTTCAATACCCAGACTATCCTCCAATTGGCCTAACACGGCATTGATACGGGCCACATGATCCGGCAAGAGGATACCATCCGGATTGCTGACATGGTTCAGCCGGTTCGTCAGGCGGACATTAGGGATTGTCTCAACCGTGTATTCCTGGGCCGCATTAGCCAGTAAGACGCAAAACAACCAAAACAGGCTAATCGCGAGCCCTTTCCTTGCTGCCTTTCCGCTATATTTCAATCTTCCAAGAATACCCATAAAGCTAACTATTTATTAAAACTCAACAGAAGGAGCCTTCTCCGCACCAGACTCCGCAGAAAAGTAAGCTTTCGTCTGGAATCCAAACATACCCGACAGGATATTATTGGGGAATTTACGGATATAGGTATTATAGCCTTGGGCGATCTCGTTAAAACGCTTACGCTCGACGGAAATACGGTTTTCTGTCCCTTCCAACTGCGCCTGAAGCTCAGAGAAGTTCTGGTTCGCCTTAAGCTCCGGATAACGCTCAACAACAACCATCAAACGGGAGAGAGCGCTACTTAACTCACCCTGAGCGGCCTGAAAGCGTTTCAAAGTCTCCTCATTAAGATTCGAAGGATCAATGGTGGTCTTCGTTGCCTCAGCACGTGCGTTAACGACACCCTCCAAAGTCTCTTTCTCATGAGCGGCATAACCTTTTACCGTGTTAACCAAGTTAGGAATCAAATCCATACGGCGTTGATACTGGTTCTCCACCTGGCTCCATGCCGTGTTTACGCCCTCATCCAAAGTAACCATTTCATTATAGGCACCTTTTACCCAAAAGAATAATACCGCTACAATAGCGATGATAATCCAGAAAAACTTGTTCTTAAACATTTTTGTCAAACATCTATTTGGTTAAACATTTCGAGACAAAGCTAAATAAAATCCTTGAGACCTACCAAATATTTAGGATCATACAAAGCCGCCTAAATCCGTTTATAATGATTTTCTCTCATGGATTAACATACATTTAAGGTAATATTTCCATATTTAAGAGTGAAACCCTATTGGATTACATCCGTTCCTTTTAAATTTGTAACCATACCGTTCAACAAAAAGCGACTAAATAAAATGATTTCCTTTTTTCCCCGAATTGGCGGCCTGATATTCTTGGCCTGTTGGGTAGGACAATTCCATGCGCAAGAGGTGGGATTGGCATCCTATTACCATGAGCGTCTTCAAGGAAAAACAACAGCCAGTGGCGAAATACACATGAAAGACGAGCTCGTTGCCGCCCATCGTACCTATCCGTTTGGGACATTCCTGCGAGTCACGAATCTGAAAAACATGAAGAGCGTGGTGGTTTGCGTTACGGACCGTGGTCCCAGGAAACGAAAAAGGATCATCGACGTGTCGGAAGCGGCCGCCAAGGAACTTGATTTCATTAAAGAAGGCATCACACGGGTCCGCA
>USAD01000323.1 GCA_900552415.1 uncultured Parabacteroides sp. | reverse complement strand
CCCAAAAAGGCGCAACCCCTAAGCAAGACAACCATTCTTCCAGAAATTGAGAAAAACGGAAGTATCAGTGATGTCCTTAAAGCAGGACAAGAGGTATTGGTGCAAATCGCCAAGGAGCCCATTTCCACAAAAGGACCACGACTGACCTCCGAATTATCTTTTGCGGGAAGATATATTGTTTTGATCCCGTTTGCCGATAAAGTTTCCGTATCCACAAAAATCAAATCGAATGAGGAACGGACTCGCCTGCGGCAACTTATCCAAAGTATCAAGCCCAAGAATTTTGGAGTCATTGTCCGGACATCCTCTGAAGGAAAACGTGTCGCGGAGCTTGATCATGAGCTGAAGACTTTGGTCAAACGTTGGGAAGACAACATCGTAAAAGTTCCCAAACTAAACGTTCCTTCGATTGTTTACGAGGAGACCGCACGCACGGTAGCTCTTTTACGGGACATTTTTAATCCCTCTTTCCAAAACATTTATGTCAATGACAAAGAGGTTTATAATAATGTCCGCGACTATGTTAGCCTCATTGCGCCAGGAAGAGAAGAGATCGTCCACCAGTATACAGGTGGTCTACCCATTTTCGACAATTTCGCAATCACCAAACAGATTAAATCCCTGTTTGGCAGGACCGTAACCTATAAAAGTGGAGCCTATTTAATCATTGAACACACGGAAGCGATGCACGTCATCGATGTCAACAGCGGTAACCGCTCGAAAAACAGCGACGACCAGGAGAAAACCGCTATTGATGTCAACACTGCCGCCGCCGACGAGATCGCCCGCCAATTAAGGCTACGAGATATGGGCGGCATCATTGTCATCGATTTCATAGATATGGCCGAAGCCGCCAATCGCCAGAAATTATTCGAGCACATGAACAAGGCGATGGCAAACGATCGGGCCAAACACAACATCTTACCTTTAAGTAAGTTTGGATTGATGCAAATTACCCGTCAACGGGTACGTCCAGCAATGGATGTCGACACATCGGAAACCTGTCCGACCTGTTTTGGATCCGGACAAACAAGGCCATCCATCCTGTTTACGGATAGTCTTGAGGAAAAAATTGACAGCCTCGTTAACAAGCATCACGTGAAGAAGTTCACGTTGCATGTTCATCCATACGTGGCAGCTTATATTAACAAGGGCTTCCTGCCTCTAAGCATGAAATGGAAAATGAGATATTCACATCACATCAAGGTGATTCCTAACCAAAGTCTCGCTTTCCTGGAATACAAATTTTTCGATGACGACAAAAACGAGCTGGACATGAAAGAGGAAAAAGAGATCGTGAATTCAGGAAAATCCGGTTCGAAAAAATAAAAATCATCTCTTATATCCTTATTCTATAATAACTTGTCGAAACTCATGGTCCTTTGATCGACCTAGGTTTCGACAAGTTTTTTTATTTTACTAGAGTTTTGTCACCTCATCACCTCAAAAATCACGCCAAAATGACATTTCAACTGCCAATTGATTTTTCAAAAACCTATCGGTAATATTTGGCACGCCCTTTGTATAGATACTAGCGAATCGCTTAAATCAGCGACAGAGTTGAGGCGGCGATCCAATAAAACAACATTGAATAATAACAATAAAACAATTTATATTATGGGAAAGATTATAGGAATCGACTTAGGAACAACAAACTCTTGTGTTGCCGTATTGGAAGGTAACGAACCTGTTGTAATCGCTAACAGCGAAGGTAAGAGAACTACTCCTTCAATCGTAGCGTTTGTTGATGGTGGCGAGCGTAAGGTAGGTGATCCCGCAAAACGTCAAGCGATCACGAACCCGCAAAAGACCATCTTCTCAATCAAGCGTTTCATGGGTGAGACTTACGATCAAGTCCAGAAAGAGATATCTCGTGTACCGTAAAATGAAGAAAACAGCGGAAGATTATCTGGGACAAGAGGTAACAGAGGCGGTCATCACCGTACCGGCATACTTTAGCGACGCTCAGAGACAAGCGACTAAAGAGGCTGGTGAGATTGCGGGCTTGAAAGTTCGTCGTATCGTCAACGAGCCGACCGCTGCTTCTTTGGCTTACGGTTTGGATAAGGCCAATAAAGATATGAAGATCGCTGTATTCGATTTGGGTGGTGGTACCTTCGATATCTCTATCCTTGAGTTAG
>USAD01000322.1 GCA_900552415.1 uncultured Parabacteroides sp. | reverse complement strand
ATCGCCTATCTGCACGCGCCGCTCTTCAACCCCGCCTTGAAGGCAGTCGCGGCGGTCCGCAAGAACTTGGGCGTACGCAGCTTCTTCAATATGCTCGGGCCGCTTGTCAACCCGGCGCTTCCCGCCTACCAACTGCTTGGTGTCTATAACCTGCCCTTGCTTAGGCTCTATAATTATACCTATCAGGCGAGTGGGACCCGATTTGCGGTAGCACATAGCCTCGATGGCTATGACGAGATCTCACTGACAGGCGAGTTTAAGGTGGCGATGGCCGATAAGGAGAAGATCTATACGCCCGAGATGTTGGGACTCAACCGTTGCCAGGCGGAGGAGCTGGATGGCGGTGACACGCCCGAAGCGGCGGCGCTTATCTTCGACCAGGTCTTGCGGGGCGAGGCCTCACGGGCACAAATGGAATGCGTGATCGCCAATGCAGCCTTTGCCATCCAGGTGATTCACCCGGAGAGACCAATCGACGAGTGCCTGCGGGAAGCCCGACGTGCCCTCGAGAGTGGCGCCGCCCTCATCACGTTCCAGAAATTCCTTACATTAAACCGATAAAGAGTCATGGCAAGAGATATATTAGATGAGATCATCGAGAACAAGCGAACGGAGTTGATCCGGCAGAAACAGGCCGTTCCACCGGCCGAGTTGAGAACCCGTGTCATGGAGCGCGAGCCCCGCCCGAAGGATTGTCGCTCCCTGCGAGCCGCACTCAGTCAATCCAAAAGCGGTATCATCGCGGAGTTTAAGCGCAAGAGCCCATCGAAGGGATGGATCCATCCCGAGGCCAAGGTCGCCGACGTGCTGCCCACCTATGAGCGATCGGGAGCGGCGGCCTGCTCTATCCTAACCGACAGCGATTTCTTCGGTGGCTCGCTGGGCGATCTCCGGGAGGCACGAAGCCTGGTAAAGCTTCCTCTCCTCCGGAAAGACTTCATCATCGACCCATACCAGATCGACCAAGCATTACTGGCGGGCGCGGACGCCATCCTGTTGATCGCCGCCGCCCTGTCGCCAGACCTATACGACGAGCTGGCCGATCAGGCCCATGAGGCGGGACTGGAAGTTCTATTGGAGATACACGACGAGGCGGAGCTGGACTATATTCGCCCGAATACCGATGTGGTGGGAATCAACAACCGTCATCTGGGCAGCTTCCATACCGACGTCGCGATCTCATTCCAGCTGGCCGATCTGTTGCCTGAGGGCATGGTCAAGATCTCGGAAAGCGGTCTCTCCGATGGGACGACGATCCGTCGGCTAAGAGAGGCGGGCTTCCGTGGTTTCCTTATCGGAGAGTCACTCATGCGTCATGTTGAACCGGGCGACGCCCTTGCCGCCCTTATTCAGGAAATCGTATGCGAGTGAAAGTCTGTGGCATGCGATCGCCACAAAACATACAGGCCGTCGCCCAATTGGAGATCGATTGGATGGGATTCATCTTCTATAAACGTTCGCCCCGGGCCATCGCTGATGATACGCCCGCCGAAGCGCTCCAGCTACCCACGGGACGACGGATCCGGCGAGTGGGTGTCTTCGTCGACACCTCGGCCGAGCGGATCCTGTCCACCTGTCGCCGATACGGGCTCGATGTCGTCCAGCTTCACGGCCATGAGTCGCCCGAGCTGTGCCACACGCTCCAGAAACGGGGTTATGGCGTCATCAAGGCCCTCCCGATCGGCAATGATCCCGCCGACCTCGCCACGACCATCGCCTACGAGGAGCGAGTGGACTATTTCCTGTTCGATACCCGTTGCGCCAGCTATGGCGGCTCTGGCCAGGCATTCGACTGGTCTATCCTGGAGCGTTATGAAGGCAAGACGCCCTTCCTGCTCAGCGGCGGGCTTCGCCCTGAGAGCCTTGACGCCATCAAGGCATTTCATCATCCCCGTCTGGCCGGCATCGACCTGAACAGTGGCTTCGAATCGGCGCCGGGCATCAAGGATGACCAATTATTGAGAACATTTATCAAACAACTAAAACAGCAAACATTATGAACCGGATTAGCACATTATTCAATACGAGAAAATCAAACCTTCTGTCCCTCTACTTCACGGCGGGTTATCCCAACCTGGAAGACACGCTCCCCATCTTACGTTCGCTCGAGCGACACGGCATCGACCTGGTGGAGATCGGCATTCCAT
>USAD01000321.1 GCA_900552415.1 uncultured Parabacteroides sp. | reverse complement strand
CTGTACGTAATCGGGCTTATGGATCCTATGGAACGATCCTTGCCGGTTATAAGATGCGAGAGAAACTTTTGGATTACCAAAGGAATTTCTTCCGTGAGACCAAGGCCGATGCCGCACGACAGGCTGTCAAGGGATACGTGTTTGACGCACGGGGTTCGAGGGCTGTAGCCTATCATTTCCTGGAGAACTTAAAACATCACCGGATTGAGGCTTATCGTTTGGCTAAAGAAGTGACGGTTGACGGTGAACGCTTTGAGACGGATGAGGCTTATGTAATTCCAGTTGAACAAAAGTTCAGTTCGATGGTGCGTACGATTATGGAGAATACGCTTCATTATACCGACAGTGTGTTTTACGATATCTCGACCTGGACATTTCCTCATGCGTTTAACTTGCGTTATGCTCCACTGAAAAGCATTACAGGTTTGATGGGGGAGAAGATCGATGAGCCTCAGTTTATCGCAGGAAAGGTAATTGGGAGAAAAAGCGATTATGGTTATCTTTTCTCGAGCACGGAATTTTATACGCCAAAGGTGATGTATGAGCTGATGCGTAAGGGAGTGCTTGTACAAGCTAGCGGTCGGCCATTCCGCTTCCATTCGGGCGATCTCTCTTTGGATATGGGGTATGGTACAATTTTGGTACCGGCACGGAACCAGCCATTGGGAACGGATGAACTTTATGACCTGATTTCTCATTTGGCTTCAGAAGCTGGTGTTGATATTTATGCCGCAGAGACTGGTTTGATGGAGGCGGTCGACTTGGGTAGTCCCGCTTATCATCCTTTGCGCTTACCGGAGGTAGCCGTGATTGTTGGAAGGTCAATGGGTATTCCTGATTCGGGTGAGGCTTGGTTCCTGCTTGATCGGCGTTTCCAGATGCGACCGACCTTGATCGACGAGAGCGTTGCGTTAACTCCAAAGAAGTTGGCTCGTTATAGTGTGGTTGTCTTAGCCAATGGTACTCCGAAGTTGTCAAAATCCTCTGAGGAGGCACTTAAGGATTGGGTAGCCGCCGGTGGTACGTTGATTGCCTCGGGTAAGGCACAAGCTTGGATCGTACGGATGGGTATCTTGCCCTTAAAATTGAAGGAGACGGCTTTCAAGGAAGATTCTACTCTTTATCGTCCTTTCGCTGAGAAGAAAGAGGCCGATGCGGGTAACGATATGGATGGCGTGATGCTGAATTGCTATTTGGATCCTTCACATCCGTTGGCTTGGGGACTCGACCAAACGGAGATTGCTATCTTGAAGAAAAATAACTTGATTCTCGAAAAAGATGCGGATCCTTATGTGTCACCACTTCATTATACGGATAAGCCTCATTTGTCCGGTTTCCTGTCTGGTAAGAACGAAGCTTTGTTAAGTGACTCACCTGCCGTGATCGCCAAGAGTTATAAGAGTGGTTCGGTAATCTATTTTACTGATGATATGAATTTCCGCTCCTATTGCTTTGGAACGAGTAAAATCTTTATGAATGCGATTTTCTTTGGTGATTGCTTCTAGGAAAATTTGATCTATTATTATATTAGGTATATGGGGAACGGTAATTTGGGAGAACGTTTGTTGCAAACCACCGCTGATGGAAGTCATACGCTTTACCTTCCGGCGATGGATGAGCATTACCATTCAATAAACGGGGCTATTGGAGAGTCTGAGCATATTTTCGTGAATGCGGGTTTGCGTTCGCTTACCCGAAGGGAGATCCGTATATTAGAGATTGGTTTTGGTACGGGATTGAACGCTTTTCTGACATTGCGAGAGGTGATGGTGAATCTCGATTGGCGCGTCGTTTATTTTGCGGTTGAGCTTTATCCTTTACCATTTGAACTAGCTACCCGATTGAATTATGCTGGATTGGCCTGGCCTGAGGGTGAATCATTGTTTCTGGATTTGCATCGGGCTGAATGGGGAAAACCGACTCAGATTACTGATCGTTTTGTCCTACACAAGATAGAGGGCGACGCTAATCATGTCTCCTTGCCTGACGGGATAGATCTGGTGTATATGGATGCTTTCGCCCCGGAAAAACAGCCGGAGATGTGGAACGCCGCTCTTTATCGTCGCTTGGTGGATGCGATGGCACCTGAAGCAACGCTTGTTACTTATTGTGCCAAGGGCGATGTGCGGCGCGGTTTGCGTGATGCTGGATTATCGATGGAACGCTTGCCAGGTCCTCCAGGGAAACGACATATTCTTC
>USAD01000320.1 GCA_900552415.1 uncultured Parabacteroides sp. | reverse complement strand
ATAAGAAAGAGCACAATATGCCGATCCTGCAATCGCCACGCTACAGCGAGATCCTGGAAAACCGCTCGAATATGGGCGCACAGATGGACCTGAGCACCGATTTCGTCAAGGAGATGCTCAAGGAGATCCACGAGGAGTCGGTTCGCCAACAGATGATTATCATGAACGAGGAAGAGAACCAATAAAGCACATATAGAAAAATGAAAATCCTGATACTTGGAGCGGGCAAGATGGGCTCTTTCTTTACCGACCTGCTCAGTTTTGACCATGAGGTGGCTGTCCTGGAAAAGGACCCCAAACGAATGCGTTTCATATACAATGCGCTACGCCTCCAACATCCGGAAGAGGTGGCCGACTTCGCGCCCGAGCTCGTGATCAACTGCGTCACGTTGAGCTATACGATAGAGGCGTTCAAGAGCGTCATGCCCTATCTCCAGCCCTATTGTATCATCTCGGATATCGCTTCTGTCAAGACACACCTGAAGGAGTTTTACGAGGTATGCGGCTTTCCCTATGTCTCCACGCACCCGATGTTCGGCCCGACATTCGCCAATCTCGGCCAACTGGAGAAGGAAAACACCATCATCATCTCGGAAGGCGACCATTTGGGCAAGATCTTTTTCAAGGACATCTATTCCAGCTTGCGACTGCATATCTGCGAGTACACGTTCGAGGAGCACGACAAGGAGGTCGCCTACTCTTTGGGGATCCCGTTCGCGTCGACCATGGTCTTCGCCGCCACGATGAAACACCAGGACGCGCCCGGTACCACCTTCAAGCGCCACATGAAGATTGCCCGTGGCCTGTTGTCGGAAGATGATTATCTCTTGACGGAGATCCTCTTCAACCCTCGCACGCCGCATCAGATCGCACGCATCCAGGAGGAGTTGGACATCTTGCAGGAGATCATCAAGAACAAGGACTCCGCCCGCATGAAGGAGTACCTGACCAAGATCCGGAAGAATATCGAATGATTCTTTTCTCCCATAATTTTATGGTCAAGACGGCGCCAATGCGAATCACGCTTTTGGTGCCGTCTCTTTTTTTCGTTACTTCGCGACCGAATGATGAGACGAATCCATAAATATATCGGATTGCCTATTGCCGCGTTTACCTTGTGGATGACGGCCAGCGGCATCGTATTGAACCATCGGGAATGGTTCAGCACGATCGAGGTCAGCCGCCATTGGCTGCCGGACGACTACCAATATCGGAACTGGAACCGGGGATTTATCAAGGGTGCTCTGCGGCCCGATCATTCACGGACATTGTTCTATGGCAACGAGGGCATTTGGGAAAGTCGCCCAGGAGAACCATTGGTCGAGCAGACAGAAGGGCTGCTGCCCGGAGCGGACCAACGCCGGATCCATCGCCTTGTCCAGGCGCCCGACAGCCTGATATATGCGGCTTCCTCTTTCCATCTATACCGGCTCGACCCACGACAGGAAACACAGATCTGGGAAAGAGTCGTCCTGCCGGCCCACGAGGGGCTGATCACGGACTTGGAACACCAAGGCGATACGCTGGTTGTCCTGACCCGTTCCGGCTATCTCATGGCCGACATGAGCGAACGGCCCATCCGCTTCAAGTACGCGACATTGCCGGACAGTCCGGATCTCCCGGCCCATCGCTCCCTGTTCGAGACCTTTTGGGAGCTTCACAGCGGCAATCTTTTCGGACTGGCCGGGCGATTAACGGTCGATGGCCTTGGCCTGCTCCTCTCCTTTATCGGCATCAGCGGTTTCCTGATTTGGGGCTACAAGGAGCTGATCCGCTCGCGCAAGCGAAACGGCAAACGGCCGAGTCTTCCCCTGGCCCGGCAATTCGGGTGGCAATACCGCCAACACAACCTTTTCGGGAAACGACTGCTCATCCCGCTGCTCATCCTAACTTTCACCGGCGCCTGCTTGCGACCGCCCTTGCTGATCCTGTTATCGAAGGTCAGGACCTCACCCGTTCCATTCACGACAATGGATAGTGATAACCCATGGCACGAACGACTCAGGAACATTCGATACGACCGCCAGGAGCAGGCTTGGCTCCTATATTCCTCGGAAGGCTTCTTCACGGCCCCGACGCTCACGACGCCTGCCCGGAAGATTCCTCTGGTGCCGCCTGTCAGCATCATGGGAATAAACGTGTTGGAGCCACTCGAAGATGGGCAATGGCTGGTCGGCTCATTCAGCGGCCTGTTCCAATGGGACCGCGAGCGTGGCGACGTGACCGACCTCTACA
>USAD01000319.1 GCA_900552415.1 uncultured Parabacteroides sp. | reverse complement strand
ATGAGGTGACTTTGGGGCGTTCTATCTTGAACCGGACCAGTTTCAAGGATACGCTTCGTTATTAATATGAGTGGGGAAATGGAAGAAATCACGTTATCAGTGGTGATGGTGGCCGAGGCGGACTCTCCTTATTTGGAGTGCGCGCTCTATTCGGTCTATAATGCCCTGTATGGGATGGACATTGAGGTGTTTATCGTGGATCGGGGCTTGTCTGGTGAATTGAAGAAAAAAATCTCAACCGCTTTTCCGAAAGCGTCTGTCATGAAGGGCGACGGACCGGGATGGACGGTGGCGGCCAATGCGGCGATGCGGCAGGCCAGCGGCGAGTATCTGTTGTTAATGGATCCGACGATTATGGTGGGCGAGGAGACGCTGCGCCGTTTCTTTTTCCAGTTGGATCAGGAGCCGACGATTGGTGCCCTGGGTTTGCGGATACTCGATACGCACGGTGAATTGGTTCCTGAGAGCAAACGCTCGTTCCCGCATTTGAACCTGTTGCTCTATCGCTTGTATGGCCTGTCGGACCTGTTCCCTCGCTCAAGGAAATACGCGTCCTATTACTTGCCCGACTTGACGGGTGATAAGGAGCATGAGGTGGATGTCCTTTCCGCTCATTATATGTTACTAAGGCGTGAGGCGCTGGTTAAGGTGGATTTTCTGGACGAATCGCTCGACCGGCGAATGGTCGATATTGATTTTTGCTTACGGATGTGGCAAGCCGGCTATAAGATAATGTATATGCCGGAGCGTGTGTTGTCTTGCGAGCCGATCCTAGAGAAGGAGAGCTGTGAGGACTGGCGTGCGTTGATCGACGCCTTGTCCGGTTTCTATGCGAAACATGGAGAGAAGATTGGTGGGCTCGACCGGACGCTTTGTTCGTTAGGACTTTCCCTTTATCCATTACGCCGTTCGTTGATCTCTTCTTCCTCACATTGCTATCAGCCGGCAAAACAGCGCCGATTATTGATCTTGTGTGGCGGGTCGAATTATTCAACGTTGGAGACTGTGGCTCGTGAGCGGATCCCAAACCTTAAGGGTGTGGCTCATTGGAACCTGAACGAGGAACGGGTAATGGGAGCGATCAGCCGGCGTAACCAGATCAAGGGATATACGGACTATCTGTTCTGTCTGCCCGATGTCCGGCTCGACCAACTTTTCCTGTTTATGGAGAAGCAGCCCAATAAGAGCTCGTTCTATCATATTTATATCAAGCCGTTGAACCGTCTTATCTCTTTAGGCTAGGTTTATGGGAACAAGGTTTCTGGAAGATGAGGTGATTCGGTTGCGTGCCTTGGAGCCGGAGGATCTGGAGTTGTTGTATCGTTGGGAGAACGATTCCGCCTTGTGGGAATTCAGCTCGACCCTGGCGCCTTTTTCCCGTTATTTGCTGAAAGAGTATATCGAGAATGCCGCCCAGCAGACGATTTTCGAGGCTCGGCAGTTGCGTTTGATGATGACGTTGAAGCCTGAGCAAAAGACAATCGGAGTGCTTGACCTCTTCGATTTCGATCCTCATAACCGACGAGCGGCCTGTGGCATTTTGGTAGACCGTCCTTATCAAGGGAATGGATACGGTTTTCGGAGTATGCGCCTGCTGACCGACTATGCCTTTTCATTTTTGGGCATGCGCCAGCTGTATGTGCATATTCCAGCCCATAATGTGGACAGTCTCCGTTTGTATGAGCGATTTGGATTTGAGAGGACCGGAATCTTGAGAGATTGGGTCGTGACGGATAATCGCCGTTATGCGGATGTCTATGTATTGCAGTTGATTAATTCAGGTAAGGATCTTTAGGATATTTCACCCAATTCTCGTAGTTCTTGCCTAAGAGCTTGACGGAACGTTTCCAGTAATCCTCTCCCTCAGCCGAAAAGATGTCGAGATTCGTGTGGCTGATGGCCCAGGAATTTTGGGTGATCTCCTGCTGTAGTTGTCCTTTGTCCCATCCGGAATAGCCCAAGAAGAACTTGACATTACCCTCGATGGAATTGCCGGCCAGAATATAGGATTTCAGCAATTCAAAGTCGCCGTCGAAGAAGAGATTCTCATTCACCTGTACCGTGTCAGGAATAATCAGGTCGCCTAATGTATGGACAAAGAAAAGCCGGTCCGGGCAAACGGGCCCGCCGATATAAATAGGCATGGGTGGCATGTCCTCCAGCTCGGGGAAAAAACTATTTACCAACAAGTCCGTTTTCTTGTTCGAGACAAACCCGAGCGCTCTTGAATCAACATACTCAACAAGCAAAACAACAGACCGCTGAAAGTAGGAGTCTTGTAAGAAT
>USAD01000318.1 GCA_900552415.1 uncultured Parabacteroides sp. | reverse complement strand
AAGATATTCACCCTGCTTCGACTTTATATCCAAAACCTCATGCCGCAATAAAGGAGGTACGACAATCAATCCTTCCGGCCCATATTCACGCATTTTCCTGAAGGATAACGCCAATTTCTTGGCGGCACCGATCGCCGTCAGCCGCGTAAAGAAACGCAGCATAGCCAGTTCCAGGCGGTTCTCGTCCGGAAACTTAAAATCGGGATGCAAAAACAGGTACTGATGGGCAATACAGATCATCAAGGCTTTCGGACGGAACAGGAAATAGGTGAAGCCCGTCAAAAGCTCATAAAAGTTCACGACCACGTCGGCCTCCGTCTCACGGATCATCCGGTTAATAAAACGGACACTCAACAGATACTTCGGTAGGCGGACCAAATTATAGACAATACTGGCAACCAGGTTCACCTGCTTATTCTTGGCTGTCGGCAGGAAGTTCGGGCTCTCGAAAGGATAGACCGGTACGCCAATCTTATCGAGAAAGAAAGCGGGCAACCGACGGGCCGGACTTTTGCCAACCAGGACGCCGACCACCTCATGCCCCTCGCCAACCAGTTTCTGGCGTAACGAGAGCGCCTGCGTCAAATGGCCTCGTCCCTCACCTTGTATGACAAACAGGATTCTCATACGGCATCCGCGTACTCACGCGCCTCACTGTAGGTCAATACCTCCCATTGGCCATCCTCGTCCTCAACCAAGGCGGTCATGCTTTCTACCCAATCCCCAGAGTTGAGGTAATGGATCTTTCCATACCAGGTATTGGCCGCCTGATGAATATGTCCACAGATGATACCATCCACGTGTTTGGACTCGGCCAAAGCCACCAGCTCCTTCTCGAACTCGGAGATATAGGAGACAGCGCTTTTCACCTTATGTTTCACCTGTTGCGAGAGGGAGAAATAGGGCTTGCCCAGTCGCTCCCTCCTGCGATTGTAGATTTTATTGAGCCATAACAAAAAAGTGTATCCTACATCGCCCAGCTTGGCGAGCCAGCGCATATTGGTGGTCACGGTATCGAACACGTCGCCGTGTGTCACCAGATAACGCTTTCCGTCTCGCGTATTCAACAGGTAATCTTTTACGATCGTGATATTCGAGAAATGGAACGGGACCAGGCTATCCAGAAAATCGTCGTGATTTCCCCTGACATAGATTATTTGAGTGCCCTGCTTCTCCATCATCTTCATCAAGACCTTGAAGAAGTCCGTCTGGGCCTGTTTCCAGCTCTTTCCGGAGCGCTGGAGTTGCCAACCATCGATAATATCGCCGTTCAGGATCAAACGACCGCAATTGACACGCTTCAGGAAGTCTGTCACCTCTCTAGTCCTCGAATGCTCCGACCCGAGATGAATATCGGAGAGGACGATTGTCGGATAGTATCTTCTAATGACCATCTATTCCATTTTTTAATATTAATACATTACAAATATAACAATTCATATATTACAACAAGAAGACAACTGATATGTTGTTGAGCTACCCGATGGCTACTTCAACCGGTTTCAACGGTTATAACGCCAACGTTGGTGATATGCGCAACAGTGGTTTTGAATTTGAGGTAAGAGGAACTGTGATTAAAACATCAGACTGGAACTGGGATATTACCTGGATGGGATCAACTGTCAAGAACAAAGTATTGAAACTGACAAACGAAAGTCCTGAAATCATCAATGGTATCTACAGTATCAAAGAAGGAATGCCTATCAACACCTTCTATATGGCTAAGTCGGCTGGTGTAGATCCTGCTACTGGTGCACAGCTCTACTGGGCATACGACAAAGATGACAACGGAAACATCACTAACGAATACATCACAAGTGATTATAACAAGGCTAACGAAAGCAAATATTATTTGGGAAGCCGTATTCCGGATTTGTACGGTAGCATTGGTACAAACCTCACTTGGAAAAATCTGGATTTGTCTGTCTTGACAACTTATTCATTGGGAGGTAAGATTTATGATGGTTTGTATCGTGGCAGCATGGAAAACATGTACTACAACAACAACTGGAATGAACATGCTTTGCGCCGTTGGCAGAAACCAGGTGACATCACAGATGTACCTCGTATGGAAGTGGGTGGTACTTATGCCACAAATGACCGTTGGCTGATTGACGCTTCTTATTTTGCCATCAAAAACATTACCTTAGGATATACTCTTCCAAAGGCATGGATGGTAAAGGCTAAATTGAGCTCGATCCGTATTTTTGCATCTGTTGACAACCTGGCACTGTTTACTCATCTGAAAGGTATGGATCCACAGTATAACTTCAGCGGTTCGACAGACTATTCATACAGCCCGAACAAGC
>USAD01000317.1 GCA_900552415.1 uncultured Parabacteroides sp. | reverse complement strand
TTATCCGCGATTTCTTCGCGTTCAAGAAAGGCACGCCCATTCCGCTGGATGAGGTCGAAGCCGAAGCTTCCATCCTGCGGCGTTTCGTTACCGGAGCCATGAGTTTCGGTTCAATCAGCAAGGAGGCTCACGAAACCATTGCCATGGCTATGAACAAGATACATGGACGAAGCAACACCGGAGAAGGAGGTGAAGATCCTAATCGTTTCAAGCCACGAGAAGATGGACTCTCCCTGCGTTCCGCCATCAAACAGGTAGCATCGGGTCGTTTTGGCGTAACGACAGAATATCTGGTTAACGCCGATGAGATCCAGATTAAGGTAGCGCAAGGCGCCAAGCCTGGAGAAGGTGGACAATTACTGGGCTACAAGGTCAATGAGGTCATCGCCCAGACCCGGCACTCAATTCCGGGCATCTCGTTAATCTCGCCGCCACCTCACCACGATATCTATTCAATTGAGGATTTGGCGCAATTGATCTTCGACCTGAAGAACGTGAATCCTAAAGCGGAGATCAGTGTTAAGCTGGTATCAGAATGTGGTGTCGGAACCATCGCGGCAGGCGTGGCGAAGGCGAAAGCGGATCGTATCATTATCTCCGGAGCAGAAGGCGGAACAGGCGCCTCACCTATGAGTTCCATCCGTTATGCGGGTACTTGCCCAGAGATCGGACTTTCGGAGACACAACAAACGCTGGTCTTGAACCACCTGCGGGGCCAAGTTCGTTTGCAGACCGACGGTCAATTGAAAACGGGTCGAGACATCATCATCATGTCCCTGCTCGGAGCAGAGGAATTTGGATTTGCCACAGCGGCATTGATCGTGCTCGGCTGTGTCATGATGCGTAAATGCCACATGAACACCTGTCCGGTTGGTGTAGCGACACAAAATGAGGAATTACGCCAACGCTTCCATGGCCGTTATGAATATCTGGTCAACTTCTTCACCTTCCTGGCGGAGGAGGTACGTGGCTATCTGGCGGAAATGGGATTCACAAAACTGGAGCAAATCATCGGACGTTCGGACCTGCTTGTCCGGAAGCCTCAGGATCATGTTGCCAACCACGACTTGATTAACTTCGACAAACTGGTATACCTTCCGGAGGAAGCACAAACTGACGCCCGCCATCAAATTACGAAACAGATCCACCAAATCGATCAAGTCAAGGATATCGATATGATCGCCCACGCTAAAAAAGCGATTGAATCGGGCGAGAAGGTCTCCTTGGATTATGCGATTGTCAATACCGACCGTTCTGTTGGAGCGATGCTCTCAGGAGAAATCGCCAAGAGATATGGAAACGCCGGATTACCCGACAACACGATCAATATCAAGTTCAAGGGATCAGCCGGCCAAAGTTTCGGAGCATTCCTGGCTCACGGCATCAGCTTTCGGCTTGAAGGAGAGGCGAATGATTATCTCGGAAAGGGCCTGAGCGGTGGTCACATCAGTGTCATGCCTCCTATCCGATCCACTTTTATAGCAGAGAATAACACAATCGCGGGCAACACGCTTCTATATGGGGCAACCAGCGGCGAGGTTTACATCAACGGACAGGTAGGCGAGCGTTTCTGCGTACGCAATTCGGGAGCGATCGCTGTTGTCGAGGGTGTCGGTGACCATTGTTGCGAATATATGACCGGCGGACGGGTTGTCGTACTTGGCCAAACGGGACGGAACTTTGCTGCCGGCATGAGCGGCGGTGTCGCTTACGTCTGGAACAAGAATGGAGATTTCGACTATTATTGTAATATGGAGATGGTAGAACTGTCTCTTATCGAAAGTAACTCGACCCGTAAGGAGCTGCACGAGCTGATCAGCAAACATTACCAATATACGGGAAGCCATCTTGCCGGCGAGATGCTCGAGCATTGGGATAAATATGTAGACGAGTTCATCCAGGTTATCCCAATCGAATACAAGAAGGTTCTGCAAGAAGAGCAGATGAGAAAATTACAACAGAAGATCGCAGAAATGCAGCGCGACTATTAACATTCAAGAACACGACAAAAACAGAAAATCATGGGAGATCCAAAAGCATTCCTTACGATACATCGAAAAGAGGCCGGCTACAGGCCCATTCACGAAAGAGTGGAAGATTTCAGTGAAGTTGAGCAAACCCTCAACAGCCACGACCGCCGCACACAAGCGTCGCGGTGCATGGATTGTGGGGTACCTTTTTGCCATTGGGCCTGTCCACTTGGCAATAAGCAACCGGAATGGCAAGACAAACTCTATAAAGGTCTTTGGGAAGAGGCCTTCCATATTTTGGAGAAGACATGCGACTTTCCGGAATTTACAGGACGTATCTGCCCC
>USAD01000316.1 GCA_900552415.1 uncultured Parabacteroides sp. | reverse complement strand
GGCGATGCTTGTCGCCACCCCAAGACCGCAAAGCGTCCGCCAGCGGAAGATATCGAAGCGGCATTCCTCCTCCTCCTCGCGCGTACTGTCGTAAATCATCTTGCCCCCAAGATAGAGCAGGAGCGCGAAAGCCACCCAATGGTCGAACGCCTCAATGTAACGCTCGAACCCCTTACCCGCGAAAAAGCCGATCAACGTCATTCCCGCCTGAAAGAGCGCCATCACGCTCGCCACCTTAAAGACCTTATAGAATCCGCAACGTTGTTGGGCAAGAGCGCCACCCGTCACCGAGACCGCCAGGCTATCCATCGCCAACCCAATGGCGAGCAAAACCATCTCAACGTACAACATCCGGTCAGAAAGTTTCGATCTTAACAATATCCGCAAGCTCTTTCCGGTGTTTCGGTGTCGCCTCGAAGAGAGCCTCATCCTCCGGATAACCCACCGGAATCAGAACAACAGGCTCAACCGTCGGTGGCAAACCGAACTGTTGACGGCAAAGAGCGACATCAAAATTGCAAACCCAACAGGATCCCAGGCCCTGCTCGGCGGCGGCCAGGCAGATATGCTCCGCCGCGATCGCCGCATCGATATCCATGTGATCCTTCCCGTCGGCCCGTTTCCACGATTGGGCGTGATCCCCACAAACCACGATATAACAGGGAGCCTGCTTGAACCACTCACGAGGATAACAAGACTGGATCTTTTCACGCCCCTTGTCACTCTTGACCACCAAGAAACACCAAGGTTGGTAATTCACGGCAGAAGGAGCCATACGTGCCGCCTCCAGGATATAATCCAGCTTCTCCGTCTCGACAGGCCGCGAGGCATATTTACGGACGGAGCAACGTCTTTTTGTCAGTTCCAGGAAATTCATAACTCTGTCTCTATTTTATATTTGTTACGATTGGGTGAGTCGCGCGAGATCAACTCGCCGATAAAACCGGCCAGGAACATCTGCGTACCCATGATCATGGCCGTCAGCGACACGTAAAAATAGGGCGAATTGGTAACCAGCGGTCTCAAATTCCCCTCAATGATCGACACCAACTTCATCCCCAGGACAATGCACAGCGCCACAAAGCCAATAAAGAACATGACACTGCCCCACAACCCGAAGAAGTGCATTGGCTTCTTACCAAACTTGGAGGTAAACCACAGTGTAATCAAGTCGAGATAACCGTTCACGAAACGATCGAGACCGAACTTGGTCTTCCCATACTTGCGAGCCTGGTGATGAACCACCTTCTCGCCAATCTTAGAGAAGCCGGCGATCTTTGCGAGGTAGGGAATATAGCGGTGCATATCGTTATAGATCTCGATATTCTTGATGACAATATTCTTATAGGCCTTCAACCCGCAATTGAAGTCGTGCAGGTTATGGATACCCGAGAAACGGCGGGCCGTGGCGTTGAACAATTTCGTCGGGATCGTCTTCGAAAGCGGATCATACCGTTTTTTCTTCCAGCCAGAGACAAGATCGTAGCCATCTTCCGTGATCATGCGATACAGTTCGGGGATTTCATCAGGACTATCTTGCAAGTCCGCATCCATCGTGATGACCACATCGCCCTTGGCACGCTGGAACCCGCAGTTCAAACCCGGCGATTTTCCGTAATTACGACGGAACTTGACCGCCCGAACCACATCAGGCGCCTGTTGTTTCAACTGTTCTATGACCTCCCACGAATTGTCCGTGCTGCCATCGTTAATAAAAATCACCTCGTGACTGAAATGGTGCTCACGCATCACCCGTTCGATCCACTCGAAAAGCTCGGGCAGCGATTCCGCCTCATTATACAAAGGAATAACGACTGATATATCCATAATTATGATTAGCTCTTAAACCGATCAAACCCGCTCTCCCCCCATCTTGCCGGATGATTCACCTCGCGCCAAAAGCGCGACAGGGATTGAGAGGATGATTCCATATAATAGGTTATTGAAAATGCCTTGAATAGCCATCTGGATCGGCGTCACGCGGATCTCCTTGATCGCGTCGAGCAGCGTTTGGCTCGCCCCACTCTCCTTTAGAGCCTCCTCCATATCACTAACCGTCCTCATCAATAGGTCGGGCGGCGCGATAAAACGATAAAACAGGTAATGTTCCAATGAAACCAGGATCGCGGCGAAGAAGTAAAGCAGCACACCAAACTGCCACGCATGGAAAAAACCTAACTTACCGCCAATATTCTCCCGATATCTCCGGGTCATCTTATAAGCGATGTAAGGAACAAGGCAAGAAAGGCTCCAATAGACGATATTAGCGGTCGGATGGGAAAAACCAAGAATGAAGAAAACATATTTTATGACCCAATAAATC
>USAD01000315.1 GCA_900552415.1 uncultured Parabacteroides sp. | reverse complement strand
CGGTCGACGAAACGGCAAAAATCTCTTTTCCGGACCTTCGTCAGTCGACGAAACGGCAAAAAACTCTTTTTCGGACCTTCGTCAGTCGACGAAACGGCAAAAAAATCTTTTCCGCGCCTTCGTCAGTCGACGAAACGGCAAAAAAACCTTTTCTGTGCCTTCGTCAGTCGACGAAATGGCAAAAAACTCTTTTCCGCACCTTCGTCAGTCGACGAAACGGTAAAAAACTCTTTTCCGCACCTTCGTCGATCGACGAAACACCCAAGAAAGGGTAACAACCGTGATTTTTAATTTGACAACAAAAAAGAAGGCTTGGCCACGTGCCGGAAAAGATCCGGATACCGTCGTCGGCCAAGCCTTTTATTCATGATCTCCCGCCGTTACGACGGCAAGAGACAATTACCAAATATTCACCCGATCCTCAGGCGCCATAAACATCGGATCGCCCTCCTTGATATCAAATGCCTTATAGAAGGTCTCGATATTACGCAAAGCCGCATTTACACGCCATTCGCCCAATGAGTGCGGATCGATCTTCGTCAGGCGCAAGATCTCCTCCTTACGGATGTTCTGTCCCCAAAGCGTCGCATAGCCCAGATAGAAACGCTGGTCGTCGGTAAAGCCATCAATAGGCGCAGGCGCCTCCTTGCCGGCAAGGCTGTTCTTATAAGCCTGATAAGCGATCAACAAACCACCCTGGTCAGCGATGTTCTCACCCAACGTATAACGTCCGTTAGCGTGAACAGAATCGGCCACGATGATATCGTCGTACTGCTTAACCAGGATATCGGCACGCTCCGTAAAACGCTTAGCGTCATCCTCAGTCCACCAGTTCTGCAAGTTACCATCCTTATCGTAATTACGGCCCTGGTCATCAAATCCGTGCGTCATCTCGTGTCCGATCACCACGCCAATAGCGCCATAGTTAACAGCGTCGTCGGCATCCGGATTGAAGAAAGGCGGCTGCAGGATAGCTGCCGGGAAGCAGATCTCGTTTGTCGAGGGGTTATAATAAGCGTTAACCGTCTGCGGTGTCATCAGCCAACGAGTCTTATCGACCGGCTTACCGGCGTCGGCCAACTGATACTCCATCTCGAACAGGTTCGAGCGACGGACATTCGCCCAATATGAGTCATTCTTGATCTCCAAGCCACTGTAGTCACGCCATTTGTCGGGATAACCGATCTTCACCGTGAACGCGTTCAGTTTCTCGAGCGCCTTCAGTTTCGTTGAGTCGCCCATCCATTCCAAAGCATTAATACGCTCGCCCAAGGCCGTCTTCAAGTTGTTCACCAAAGTGATCATCCGCTCTTTCGATGCGGGCGGGAAATATTTAGCCACATACATCTCGCCAACCGCCTCGCCAAGCACGCCATTCACCGTGTTCAACGAGCGTTTCCAACGAGGTTGTTGCTCCTCCTTGCCAGACATCACCTTTCCATAGAAATCGAATGAGGCATCAACGAAGTCATCGCTCAGGTAGTTGGCGGCAGCGTCGAGCAGGTTGAAAGCCAAGTAGCATTTCTGCTCATCAACTGTCGTCGTCGACATGATCTTATCCAAAGCCTTGAAATAGTTCACCTGCTTAGCGTCGAGTTCCTGAATGCCGCTCAAGCCCATCGCCTCAAAGTAGATGTCCCAATCCAATGGGCTTCCCATCTTCTTGAAATCCTCGTACGACATCTTGTTGTAGTTCTTCTCAGAGTCGCGCAAATCCTCGCGGCTATAAGAGTTCTCAGCGATGGCGTTCTCCACCTTCAGCACGGCGTCCGTAGCCACTTCCGCCTGCTCAGGACTGCATTTCGCCAAGGTGAAAAGCTTATTGATATATTGTTTGTAGGATTCACGGATCTTCTCGGAAGCCTCATCCTTCAACAGATAATAGTCGCGGTCACCCATCGCCAGGCCGCCTTGATAGAGCTGGACGATATTCATCGAGCTGTTCTTCTCGTCCGCATAAACGAAAAGCGCGAAGAAGGGGCTCATACCCTCTTTCTGAAGCTCGGCGACCATACGGGTCACGTCCGCCTTTGTTGTCAGGCCATTGATCCGCTCCAGATCCTCCTTGATCGGGGCATAACCATCCTCATTCAATTTAACGCTATCCAATCCCATGCTATACAACAGGCTGATCTTCTCGCCTACGCTTCCCGGCTGCTGCGCTGCCTTGCTCAGGTCGTCCACAAGGGTTCTCAACTGCTCCTGGCTGTTATCACGCAACTGGTCGAACGTGCCAAAACGGGCATACTCCGGTTTCAAGGGATTATTCTTGATCCAGCCTCCACAGGCATAACGATAAAAATCAGTACCCGGCGCTACGGTCGTATCCATATTCGCGGGATTGATCGCGGCG
>USAD01000314.1 GCA_900552415.1 uncultured Parabacteroides sp. | reverse complement strand
CTATTCTATTATTAATGTATCATAAGGTGTATGAGATCGCGACTTGGAAGTTACGAGGCATGCTCGGAACCAATTGATTGCCCAACGCCTGATTATAATAACTGTTATCGAACAGGTTGTTGATATTGACCGTCAGCCGGGTGTGGCCATTGATCGTATAAGAAGCACCCAGATCGGTGATCCAATAGGGATCGAACCAGGTTGAGTTGGCCGCGTCACGATAGACTTTTCCGGTGTAGCTGCTGCTCAAGTGGAATTCAAGATCGCGAAGCACTCCTCTCGGAATGGTATAACTGCCATAAGCATAGAAAGTCTGATTCGGCACATTGGCCTGCCAGTTTCCTTCCTGGCTGTTCAGGTTGTCTTTCGAGGCCTGAGGATCATTTCCATAAACAGCCGCCGCCAGTTCAGGATCTTTTATTTCCTTCATTCGGCGAATCTTGGAGTCGTTCAATCCATAACCAATGGTGAGGGCCAACGTTGGTGTTGGCGTCAATGTCACGTCGAAATCAAATCCCTTGGAATCTTGAGTGCCGACCTGTCCGATAACACGCCCGGTGACAGGCTGGCCATCTACTTCCATCTCGTAGTTGTTGCTCAAGGTCGTCGTGCTGTTCATCTTCCGGATATAGAAAAGGCTGGCGTTCGCGTGCAAAAGCTGGTTCAGGTCATATTTTATGCCAACTTCCGCCTGATAACCCTTCTCTGGTTTGAAGACCTCCTCATTGCGGGTGGGCGTGAAACGCTCGCCGTTCGCGTCGACATAGACGACATTATCCTGATAGAAGGTCCGGATCGGCTTGAAGAAGGTCGCGAACGAGGCATAAAGCGAGGTGTTCGGATGAGGAAGATAGACCGCGCCCAAACGATAGGTTAACGCCTTGTTTCGAATCCGGTTGAACGAACCGTGCGATTCGTATTCACGCTTGCCGGTGGGCGTATCGGCTGACGCGGAGAGATAACGGAAGAAATCGGCCCGAAGCGCAGCCAACACTTTCCAGCGTTCACCCAGTTCCAGCAGATCTTGCAAGTAAAGGCTGTTGGCGTAGTGATGCGTAACGGTCGCTTTCGAGAACTTGCTCGTCATATAACCCATGCTGTGCGGGTCGTAAACCGAGACATGCGAATAGAGTCCCGGCCCTTGCACGTCGTCGCCCAGGTTATAGCCCGTATAACTGTTTCGGTTGAGCGCCACGAAGGCATAACCTCCCATGTAATTATGCTTCACTTCGCCAGTCTGGAAGTGTCCGCTTAACTCGAGTGAGTTGCTGACGGTCTTGGCGATATGGGAGAAACGCAACGGATAGGAGAGATAAACCGTGTCGAGGCAGATGTAACGCTTCTCGTTCGGTCCTTTCCAATAATAATGATCGTAGATGGGCTCGTCGCTCTCGAGGTAATCAAGAGTCTCGGTTCCGAAATAATTGATATCGTCGGCTGAGAAGGAGAGCCGGTCCGTCAGTTTCATCCCTTCCGAGAATTGATGGGTATATTGGCCGGAGATGTTCCAACCGTAATTCTTCATGAAATCGGACTCGTTGTTGTAGCGTGCCTCTCGGTCCAATCCTGGCAACATATCGTTTTTATGGAGATAGAGCTGATCATCCGTTGTGTTGTAAATGTCGTTGCTCATGATAGGAGGCAGACCGATCTCCGTACCATAGAAGTCGCGGTTAAATCCGGAACGAATTTCCAGCCGATCGTCGGGCGTTATCTGAGCGCTAAGGGCCAGATAACCGGAGAAACGACGGTTGCCATTGTCGCGCCAGCCCTCTTGATCGGCATAATTGACATTCGCGTAATAGTTGACAGGTCCAACCAACTTGCCGCCCATACCGAGGGTCGCCTCCTTGTTCTCAAAGCTGCCGTAAGCCAGGCGGGCATTGACGGTCGGCCGCTCGCTTGGAGCCTTGCGCACGATGTTCAGGATGCCGCCTACGGCAGAATGGCCATACAGGACAGAGGCAGGTCCTTTCAGCAATTCGATCGACTCGACAGATGAGAGATCGGGAATGGGATAGGAGTTGTTGATGGCCGATCGCTCGTCGCGAATGCCGTCCACCATCATGACCGCATGGTCGAAACCTCGGACAGAGATCTGTTGAAAGGCGCCATAACTGGTCTGGATCCGGATGCCAGGCATAAAACGAGTCGCCTCCTGTATGTTCCGGATGCCACGGATCTCAAGACTTCCGGCCTCGAGGCTGTTGACGGACAGGGGCAGGTATTTCATCGGCACGTCGAGCTTGGTCACTTGTGGCCGGGCCTTACGATTGGTATGGACAACCACCTCTTGAAGATTGAATGTGGTGTCGGCGAAATTGGTGTACGTTTTTTTCTCCTGCGCCTGAGCAATCAATGCCATTGATGC
>USAD01000313.1 GCA_900552415.1 uncultured Parabacteroides sp. | reverse complement strand
GCCGGGCCATCATGCCGGGAGAGTCCGGGGCCAGGGAAGAGTGGATACTCTGCGACGGCGGGAGCGACGGCAAGGGGGATGCGGTGCCTGACCTGCGCGGACGCTATGTCCGGGGCGCCAGCGAGGCCGAGCCCGAAGGCAGCGCCGGCGGCAGCGAGGAGATTGCCGTGCAGCTTTCCGGCAGCACCGGAGCCACGACCCTGAGCACGGCACAGATGCCCAGTCACGCCCACGGCATCACATGTTCCCCGCTTCGGGTCGAGTACAGCGCGAATGCCAAGGACTACGATTTGTACGAGTCTGGCAGCAAGACCTACAACACCAAGGCCGCCGGCGGCAACGGCTCCCAACGGACCAGGTCACGGCTGACCGAATGACCCCAGTGCATATTGCCCCACATCGACCCGTAGGGATTATACTGGAAATAGAGATGATATTCCCCATCCTTATAGACCAAACCATTGGCGTCGTTCATCCAGCCATAAAGCGGCGTATGGTGATAAATCGGGCGATAGAGATCGGTATTACGCGTATCGAACGTATCGGAAACCGCCAGACGGCTCCAACAGATAGCATCGGAAGGCACCCCATCAATAACGACCTTCGCCTCGCCATCCGTCGCGGAAAGCTCGAACGGGACGTAATAGTCCACGCTATCAACCGCCAGGCGGACATCCATCGCCATATCGGCGGGATCGCCCTTATCCAACTTCACCAACCCTTCCGGACTCGATTCCTGAATAGGCAACAACAAATATCTCGCGGGATTATCAACACGAACAACCGTCAGGGAATCGCCCAACGGCTCAAGACGGATCGCATCGCCCGATCGCTGGCAGGCAGCCATACCGCCCATCAGCGCCAACGCCAACGGTAAATAACTAAAACTCTTTTTCATGTGCTCATGGTATATGATTGATTCGGGCACTAAAATAGATATTTTTCCTTTTTCTGCCCAATCATCAAGACGTGGATTTAAACGAAAAATCAAACAGAAGGCACAATAGGGAAAATATGAACATCCAAAGCGAAAATGTCGAAATGATCATTTCCCATTAACACGCTTACTTCGCGATAGTTAGAAGAACGAAACAATATGAGGACATTACTATTCATTTTTACGCTCTCCTGTGCGTTATCACTCGCGAATGCCCAGGAGGTCCTGACCCTCGAGGAATGCTTGAGGACCGGCATAGAGAATAATCTCTCCCTTCGCGGCCAGCGCAATGAGGTACGTAAGGGCAAACACACCATCTCGGAGAACCGGGCGAAGCTGTTGCCGCAGATCAATGGCGTGGCCTCGTTCAACGATAATTTCAACCCACCTGTTTCTGTGACGGATGGATCGGAATACGGCAAGCCTTACAACGTGACGAAGACACTCCAATATAACGCCTCGGCCGGATTGCAGCTCCAGATGCCGCTCTACAACCAAACGATCTATACCGCTCTCGATATTTCCAAACGGATGGACGAGATCAACCAACTCAGTTACGAGAAGGCTCGAGAGGAGCTGATCCTCCAGATCACCAAAATGTATTACCTCGGACAGAGCACCGCCGAGCAGATCAGTCTGATCCAGGCCAATATCGCCCGTCTGGAGGAGCTGCGCGACATCACCGTCGCCTTCTTCGACAACGGCATGGCGATGGAGGTAGATGTCAAGCGGGTCAACATCAACCTGGAAAATATGCGGGTGCAATACGATAATGCCACCTCCATGCTCGCCCAACAGATGAACCTGCTGAAATATGTCATCGATTATCCGACAGAACAGGCGATCACCCTCAGCCCAGTAGACGCCGAGACGATCGAGCCGGTCGCCTTGACGGGATTGGCAGAAGAGAGCCAATATGAATTACGCTTACTTGACTCACGCCGGACTTTGGCGGAGCAACAGAAAAAGATGATCGCACAGGGTTACCTGCCTTCGATCAGCCTGACAGGCAACCTGATGTTCTCCGCTTTTACCGATAAGGCCACCAACTGGTTTCACGCCGGACCGTCGAATCATTGGTATCATTCCAATAGCATTGGTTTGACACTGCGGATCCCGATCTTCGATGGCCTTGAGCGCCGCTCCAAATTACGTAAGGCAAAGATTGATATCGAGAATGCCCGACTCTCTTACGAGAACACCCGTCGCGATCTCGAAACCAAGTATCAGAACGCTGTTAACGAGTTGATGAATAACGAGCGTAACTTCACGAAACAGAAAGACAATTACCTTCTGGCTGAAGATGTTTATGAGGTGACGACCGATCGTTACCGCGAAGGTGTCGCCTCAATGACCGAAGTCCTCCAGGACGAAATGCGGATGAGTGAGGCACAAAACAACTACGTGAACGCACATTACAATTATCGCCTCACGAACCTGACGTTACTGAAACTGACCGGACAAATAGAGTCACTACTGAA
>USAD01000312.1 GCA_900552415.1 uncultured Parabacteroides sp. | reverse complement strand
GGATATCGTTTCCTCGTTCACGTAAAGGCGGAATGGCCAGCTCGATCGTGTTGATCCGATACAAAAGGTCCTGACGGAACAGGCCATCGCCAACCTGCTCCCGCAAGTTCGCGTTGGTAGCGCAGATCAACCGGACGTCGATCGGGATCGGCTCGACGGCGCCCAAACGGGTAATGTATCGTTTCTCGATCGCGGTCAGCAGTTTGGCCTGCATCGGAAGGGAAAGGTTTCCGATCTCATCAAGAAAAAGCGTGCCGCCCGATGCCGCTTCCATACGACCCGGCTTGGAGCGCCGGGCATCGGTAAACGCACCCTTCTCATAGCCGAACAGCTCACTCTCGAACAGTTGCTCAGGAATACTGCCCAAGTCGATCGTAACAAAGACCTCGTCGCGCCGGGGCGAGAAATGACGCAGAAGGCGGGCCACCAGATCCTTGCCCGTACCGTTCTCGCCCGTGATCAGGATGTTGGCATCCGTATCGGCCAGCTTCAGTATCGTATCCCGAACCCGAAGGATGGCAGGCGAGTCGCCGATCAGCTCCGGCAGGTCGTCGCCTCGCAAGGCGTCCATCCGTTCCCGCAGGCGACCAACCTCTTTTCTCGAATGACTCAGCTTGACGGCGGATGAGAGGGTGGCGAGCAGTTTCTCCGTTTCCCAAGGTTTCGATACGAAATCGGTCGCCCCGGCTTTGATCGCACGCACCGCCTTATCGGTATCCGAATACGCGGTCATGAAAATCACCACCGCCTTCGGGTCGATTGCCAGAATGCGTTCTAACCATTCGAACCCCTCTTGTCCGCTCACCGCGTCGCGGCTGAAATTCATATCCAGCAAAACAACATCCGGCTGGAAAGTCCGGATGAAATGCTCGATGCGGGTGGGCTGCGTGGTCACCTTTATTTTGGCCATATAAGGCTCCAACAGGAGGTTCAGGGCAAACAAAACATCTTCGTTGTCGTCAATGATCAATATTTTTCCTTTCTCTTCCATATCCCGCGAAGATAAAAGGAATCCCTAAAGGCTGTATGTGCGCCATCGCACGTTTTTCGTGCGCTTCCGCACGGACAAAGAGGGATCCTCTTTTCCTTAGGTCGCTATCACTGAAATAATTTATCTTTATGGCATGGTATTTGGAGCATATTCCACGATTGAATTTTGTTTAACTTGTAATCATCGTACCATTATGAGCAAACTTTTAACTCACTACGGCCTCATCGCCCTCAAGAACATCTGGAAATACAGGGTGAGTGCGGCCATCAGTATCCTTGGGCTGGCCTTCGCGCTGATTTGCCTTGTTCCGATCCTCTATTGGATGGATCACGAACTAAGTTACGACAGCGCCTATCCGGATGCCGAATCCATTTACAGGATCTACAGTGTCGAGAAATCGACGGGCAAGACCAACACCGGCGCCTCAATGGCGATCCAGACCAGTGTCTGCCAGGAAAATCCGGCCATTGAGGCCTCTACTCTTCTATTCATTACGCCAGAGAACTGCCGGACAGACCAGATCCCCTACGTGCAAATCAATATGCTCTATACCGACAGCACTTTCCTCAACGTCTTCCCGCAAGAGATCATCTGTGGCAACCCCATGCCGCTTCAAGCGATCAACAATATTGTCTTGACCGAAAGCATGGCTACTCGCCTCTTTGGCGAGCCTGCTGAGGCAATTGGAAAGCATTTGCAAACTTTAATGGCCCCGAAATGGGCGCCTTATGTGGTCACCGCAGTCGTCAAGGATCCCAACAAGCACACCAACCTGCCTTTTGACGCGATTATTAATCATGACATGATCCAGGGACTTAATAGAGGACCAGCAGAGATGCAATGGCAATATTTTATGACGGATCTCTACGTAAGGCTCCATCCTGATACCGATCCGACCACTTTCGTGGAAAAAATCCGTGACATCCCCGAACGTGTAGGAGTCAATAAGGAATTGGAATTGCGCGCCATGCCCATCCGTGACATTCGTCATCACCTGAAAGGAGACGCGCCCTTCACGCTCGACTTTATCGGCCTGTTTGTCGCTTCCGGCGTCCTGCTCCTGCTTGCCGCACTTTTCAATTTTCTGAATAGTTATATGGACCTTTTCCGCCAGCGAGCCCGCGAATGGCGTTTACGCCTGGTGAATGGGGCGACACGCAGGCAACTCATCACCCAAGTAGCCGTCGAGCTGGTTTGCGCTGTCGTAGCAGCCCTTCTGGTCACCCTGATATTTATCGTCCAGATGAAACCGCTCTTTATTGATTGGCTGGATATCGATATGGATTACGCAAGAATCCTCACCTTCTTCGCCGGGATGGGCTTGCTTACGCTGGCGCTTATCCTTCTGATCGGATTGCCACTGTTCGCGCGCATGAATCGGCAAATGACCAGCACACTGGCCGAAAACGCAAGCGCACGGTCGCCCCTGTCACGCCGGATGGCTGTCGCGTTGCAGCTGATGGTCAGTATTATCTTCATCGTCG
>USAD01000311.1 GCA_900552415.1 uncultured Parabacteroides sp. | reverse complement strand
CGGAGTGTTGTACATGATCCAGGAAGTAGAGGGAGAGCCTTCTTATATTTCCGCTCCGGAATATCAGGTATTGGATAATAGCAATCACCCGGACGCTAAGTTAGGTAAGGATGGCAACCGTCAATCTTCTTCATTGTATGACATGATCCCGGCTAAGCCCCAGAACGCTAAACCAATCGGCGAGTGGAACAAGGGCAAGATCATGGTTTACAAAGGTACAGTTGTTCACTACCTGAACAGCGACAGCCCTGTAGTTGAATATCACTTGTGGACTCCGGCATGGAAAGAAATGTTGGATAACAGCAAGTTCAGCAAAGACAAATGGCCGTTGGCTTATGAGTTGTTGCTCAACTGCGGTGGCGAGAACAAGGAAGGTTTCATCGGTCTGCAAGATCACGGGGATGATGTTTGGTTCCGCAACTTGAGAATCAAAATATTAGACTAATAAACCATAGTAAATAACATAAAGTCCGAAGCCAAAATTATTATTTTCGCTTCGGACTTTTGTGTACATACTTACAACCGGAACATTTTAATACCATAAGAAAATGCATGAACATATTTACTCAAAAGCTCAAATGACGTGGCTGATGTTGCTGCGCCTGTTTATTGGATGGCATTTTATGTATGAAGGCATGGTCAAGATACTTAACCCGAAATGGACCTCCCTGCCCTATCTGCTGGATTCCAAAGGTATCTTTTCCTCTTTCTTCATCCAGATGACACAAAACGATTCTTTAATGATCCTGGTCAATTTCGTGAATGAATGGGCGCTTCTCTTGGTCGGCTTAGGCCTGACACTTGGTTGCCTGTTTCGTCTTTCCGCTGTTGGCGGCATGATTTTACTGGCCATGTATACGCTTTCGCATCCGTCGTTTGTCGGGGCCAGCTACATGATGCCGTTCGAGGGATCATACTTGTGGATCGACAAGAACATGGTAGAATTGGTAGGCCTGGGCGTCTTATGCGTTTTCCCAACCTCACACATCATCGGTTTCGACCGTGTAGTTGGCCGTAAATTCCCGATATTACATAAACTTAAATTGATTTAAGCGATATGGCAGAAGATACTAAAAACAAATCGTCACAAGAGCAGCAAATGCCTGACAAAGGCCGCCGGGACGCCCTGAAGACCCTGGCGACTGTTCCCGTACTCGGCGCCTTGGCATACGGCGTTTATAAAACACGCAAGAACGCCCTGCAATCAAGAAACATATCGGATGTATTCCAGGTCAGCAACAAGCAAGCCGTATTCCTGGAGCCCCAAAAAGATGGCAAGCAGATCCGTTTGGGTATCATCGGCTTCGGTATCCGTGGCAAACAATTGATGCGTGCGGCCGGATTCGCCGAGCCCTCGTGGATCGACGAGATGAAAGAGGCGAACCGCAAGAACAAGAAAGACCACCGTTACGAGCAATACCTCGAGCAGGACGACCTGAATGTCGTCGTCAACGGGGTCTGCGATATCTTTGACGTCTACGGGGAGGCAGCCCAATTGGCGGGCTCCAACATCTATCGCGAGGGCAGCGACGGCAAGTTCGGCCCGGCGCCCAAGCGCTACCGTACATACCAGGAGCTTTTGGCCGCACCGGATATCGACGCGGTCATCATCGCCGGCCCAGATCATTGGCACAGCACGATGGCCATGGACGCCGCCCGCGCCGGAAAGCATGTCTACTGCGAGAAACCGCTCTCCTGGACAGTGCCCGAGACCTATATGGTCCGGCAGGTGATCAAGGAAACGGGCGTGGTCTTCCAGCTCGGACACCAAGGACGCCAGACTGACTGCTACCAAAAGGCGGAAGAGATCATCGGCAACGGCCTGCTGGGACCGGTCAACCTGATCGAGGTCTGCACCAACCGCAACTCGCCCAATGGCGCGTGGGTTTACGATATTATCGAGGGCGCCAGCCCCAATACGATCGACTGGAAGCAATTCGAGGGTAATCCCGACCGTATCAAGGAATATATGGACTATATGACCAAATATGGTTTGGAGAGATATGTCGGCCCAGACGAGCGGAGCAAGTTCAGCCTCGAGCGCTTCTTCCGCTGGCGTTGCTGGTGGGATTACAGCACCGGGCTCTCGGGCGACTTGCTGACCCACGAGTACGATGCCGTCAACCAGATCATGCACGTCGGCATCCCGCACTCGGCAACCTCATCCGGCGGTGTCTATTTCTTCAAGGATGGGCGAACCGTGCCCGACGTGCTCCAGACGACGTTCGAATGGCCGGACAAGGACCTGACAATGCTTTACAGCGCGACCCTCGCCAGCAGCCGCAACCGCGGGAAGGTCTTCATGGGCCACGACGCCTCGATGGAGGTATCCAATATCCTCGCCATCACGGTCGACCAGGATTCGACTCGCTATGCCGAGAAGATCCAGCAGGGCATCATTACGTCCTACACGCAGTTCTACACTTACGTGCCGGGACAGGACAGTTCCGATTCAGTCACCTCGCCTACGGAGCTTTACTTCG
>USAD01000310.1 GCA_900552415.1 uncultured Parabacteroides sp. | reverse complement strand
GCGGTCAAGAAAATAGAGGATTTTTTATCACAGTAACTTTAAACCTTTAGTGGGTAGATGAGTCTAAATAGTAGTGAAAAAAACAGAATTTATGGAAAGAGAAAAGCATAACCTGGAACGATTGAAAGGAGAGAATCCTTTTAAGGTGCCTGAGAATTATTTCTCGGACCTGACAGGGCGGATTATGGATCAACTGCCCGAGCAAGAGTTTGAGAAGGAGAAGCCAGTCACTATGCTGGATCGGTTGAGGCCATGGCTTTATTTGGCTGCCGTATTCGTGGGGTTGGGTTTTTTCTTTGAGGCGGTCATGAAGACAACACAGTCATCAGAGGCCGGATTACCCGATTCTCTTTTGGTCCGGACTGAAGTGGCTAAGGATTCTTTTGATATAGTCGATGAGGATGAGGATTACTATGATTTCCTGGAAGATCAATATGCCGAGATTCTTTTGGCGGATGAGATGTCTTTGTATTCGGAATGAAAAAACGGTAAAAAAAATATAAAACACTTGTCAGTATTATATGGGTAAAATTATTATTATTATATTTGCATCGTTTTCGATGCTATTCATAGAAGATGCGGGAGCGCAAGAGGCAAAACGGTTTGACCGGGCAGCCTTCGAGGCAAAGAGAAACGCTTACATTATGGCTGAGATCGGCCTGACTCCTGAAGAGGCGGCGGAATTCATTCCATTATGTGATGAGTACCGTGATAAGAAAATGGAGATCGGAAAAGAGGCTCGAAGGTATGAGCGGAGGTTAGGAAAGAATCCAACAGACGAGGAATACAAAAGGGTCTTAAATTCGAAAGTCGATGTCCGGATTAAGGAGGCAGAGCTGGAGAAAGAATATAATGATAAGTTCTTGAAAGTTATTTCGGCTGAAAAGCTTTACAAGTATAAGAAAGCTGAGATTCGTTTCGCTCGAGATTTTATGAAAGGTAATCGAACAGATAACAAGCATACAAGATAGGAATTTAGATATTATCATTATTTGTGTTTTTTGTTTAGATTTAGTTTTGGCGTTTAAGTTAAGGGAGGGGTGGCGACGTGAGTCGGTTCCCCTTTTGTTTTTATAATCCCTTTCGTTTAGCTTCTTCCCATAATTGGTCCATCTCCTCAAGAGTCATCTCTTTCAGTGAACGACCTTGGCTGATCGTATGTGCTTCCAGGTAATTGAATCGACGGATAAACTTTTGGTTGGTACGTTCCAATGCGTTGTCCGGATTGATCTTGTAAAGACGTGCGGCATTAATCAGGCTGAAGAACAGGTCGCCGAATTCCGCTTCCATCTTATCGGGATCCATATTGTCGATCTCTTGTTTTAACTCGTTGAATTCTTCTTGTACCTTATCCCAAACCTGTTCACGTTTTTCCCAGTCGAAGCCGACATTGCGAGCCTTATCTTGAATCCGGTGTGCTTTGATCAAGGCGGGTAATGCGTTGGGTACGCCAGCTAGGACTGTCTTGTTACCGCCTTTTTCCTTCAATTTGAGTTGTTCCCAGTTTTGCTCTACCTTTTGTGAGGTGTTGGCTTCCGTATCTCCAAAGACATGTGGATGGCGATAGATCAGTTTCTCGCAGAGGCTGTCGCATACATCTTTAATGTCGAAAGCTTGTTTCTCATCACCAATTTTAGCGTAAAAGACGACATGCAGCAGCAGGTCGCCCAGCTCTTTCTTGATCTCGTTATTGTCCTCACGCATCAGCGCGTCAGAGAGTTCATAAGTCTCTTCAATCGTATTTGTGCGCAGGCTTTCGTTGGTTTGCTTCCTGTCCCACGGGCATTTTACTCTCAGTTCGTCCAAGATGTCCAAAAGCCTTCCGAAGGCTTCCATTTTCTCTTCTTTTGTTGACATATGCATTTACTATTTTATTAAAGGAGAAAGGGCATGCTTTAATGGCATGCCCCTTACTCGTCTGATTGTTAATTCTTTTTATTTATTCTTGTATTGATCCAATCCCTTTTGCAGGAAACGGACATATTCCGCGACATCCTCGTTGAACGCATAAGAGGGAGCCAGTGGCTTTCCGTCGTTGTCCAAGAGTACGTAGAACGGTTGGGCATTGGCGCCGAACTTGCTACGTTGCAGATAACTCCATTTATCACCAATTGTTCTCAGCTTACGGACACGGCCATTCTCCTCGATCTCCATCGGTGCGGGCAACTTGGTCTTGTCGTCTACCATCAAGGTGATCAGGACGTAATCATTCTCCAGTATCTGTTTAACCTTCGGGTCTGTCCAGACAGAAGCCTCCATTTTACGGCAGTTGACACAGCCATAGCCGGAGAAGTCGATAATAACCGGCTTGTTGTGCTTCTTGGCGTATTCCATGCCCGCCTCATAATCGTCGAACGCCGCATGAACCTCACTGTCGTAAAGGTTGAAATCTTGCGTGTAAAGCGGTGGGGCGAAAGCGCTGATCGCTTTGAGCGGAGCGCCCCAAAGACCTGGGATCATGTAGATCGAGAAGGCGAAAGAGATAATCGCCATGAATAATCTGGGAACAGAGACGTAAGGCAGGTCGCTGTCGTGGCTGAA
>USAD01000309.1 GCA_900552415.1 uncultured Parabacteroides sp. | reverse complement strand
ATCCCCACTATGCCGTTTTTCAAACAAAGTAGAAAATGTTTTCCCAACTCGCAATGGAATAATTCCTTTTGAGACAAAATGCAATCCTAACATGGTTTTAACGCCATTATGGGTTTGTGTCTGCAAATCATATTTCAATAAGAGGGCAATCGCTGCATAATAACAAGCATAATACAATCGATTTATTGCCGCATTAAAAAAGTTCTCACGGCACATGACTTTAGCCTCTTTCAAAGTCTCATATGCTCGCTGTATCCGATATTCAATCAGGGCAGACTTACTATTCTCATCCATCTTTTCTTTCATAAGACAATTCCCTCATTCATAACATTCACATAAAATGGTGTTTTAAATGGACGATTTTCCCATACTTTCCGGAGCAAAACAATTGGACTAATGGAGATTCCACTTTTCAATTCCAACTCATAAAGAGGTAAAGTGATTGCCTCTTCCTGTGCCATTGTCATTTTATCTCCATCTACTAAGATCAACAAATCAATATCACTATCCGAACGAGCGTCGCCCCTTGCTTCCGAGCCAAACAAAATCGTTTTAGCCGTGGGAGCAACTCGTTTCATGATTATTCTAATCTGATCTACGACATCGGCTCGTCTCATACGCTTTTTTTAATTAACAGATATGACAAATATACGAATTTTCCAAAAGCAAGTAACAGCCTATCTATTGATTATTAGTCTCACAATCAATATTCCGGAAACTTTCCATATCTTTGGAATCACGAATAATCATTATATCATAAAAATCATGCATACCAACATCATCATCCTGCAAGCCGACATCACCACGCTGGATGTCGACGCCATCGTTAACGCGGCCAACAACAGCCTGCTGGGCGGTGGAGGTGTCGACGGTGCGATCCACCGTGCCGCCGGACCGGAACTCTTGGCCGAATGCCGTGGCTTGCACGGCTGCCCGACCGGCGAGGCCAAGATCACGAAGGGTTATCGACTGAAGGCCCGTCATGTGATCCATACCGTCGGACCAATCTATCGCGACGGGAAACAGGGCGAGCCGGAACTGCTGGCCAGCTGCTACCGCCAGTCCCTGCGCCTGGCGAAAGAGAATGGGCTTCATTCCATTGCCTTCCCCTCCATCAGTACCGGCGTCTATGGCTATCCCATCGAGGCAGCCGCCCGGATCGCAATGGGCGAGTTGACCCGTTTCGCGGCCGCTAACCCGGAGATCCAGCTCATCATGTGCTGTTTCTCGGCTCACGACCGCCAGGTCTATGAGGCGGCCTACGAGGCGATTACTCGTCCGCGCCCCGAGCCGTGATGTGGAAACAACCCTGCTTGCGCTCGTGCTTCACGTAACAACGATCGGCCTTCTTCAGGTCGCGAAGCACCATCGCCAGCACCATTTTCAGGCGATCCTTATCGATCTCGAGCGTATCCGACTCGTCCACTTTCGTAAAGCGGGCCCAAGAGACATCAAAAGTGGTGCCATACTGGTGCGCAGAATTGGCGGACGAGTTGGTATTGCGCTTGCGCAGCTTCTTCACGTCGGCCACGGTGCGGGTCACGCTCGTTACCTTTATCTTATAGATTGAGGCGTTTCGGTTGCGCAGCGTATCCTGGAACGCCTTACCCATGTCCTCGAGCAACTGGGCCGCCTCGGGTACCACGAACGGGATGGAATGGGTCAACTCTTCCACCTCATAATAATCGTTTGTCTGGATCTCGACCATTTTCTTGGAGGCATGCTCCGCCTCCTCGCGCGAGGCGACCGGCTCGATCCCTATCGCCTTGGCCTCTTTCAGGTGTACGGGGTTCAGGTCATTAAAATCGCGGTTATAACTGCCATCATACCAAATCCGTTTCAATTCGCCCCGCTTCTCCTTGCAGGCGGGAAACAACAGCACTGCCGCCATCGCGAGCAGCATCCACATAACGTTAAATCTTGTTTTCATCCTTAATCCTATTTTGGCGGACAAACTTAAAAAAATCCGGTCAGGTTTATTACATTCGCGACAATAAATTTAACGACATAAAAGAGCAAGATCATGAATTTAGGGAAATGGATCGGTGGAATCATCGGGTTTATGGCGCTCGGCCCATTGGGGGCGCTGGCGGGGATCGTACTGGGTTCCCTGTTCGACAACATATCGGATCTGAGTGACCAAACATTTGGTAAAGAGGGGCGAGGAAACGGTCCCTACGGCCAGGCGGGCGGCTACGACACGGGGCGACGCCCCTACAACCCCTACGAGGGACAACGCGACAGCTTCCTCTTCTCGCTCCTCGTCATGGCCTCTTATATTATCAAGGCCGACGGGCGGGTGATGCACAGCGAGATGGAATTTGTCCGTCAGTTCCTGCGGAATAATTTCGGCGAGATCGCTGTCCAGCAAGGTGAGACCATCCTGCTCCGCCTCTTCGACGAACGCAAGCGGATGGAAATGAGTGACCCGAACGCCTTCCGGAGAACCATTTACGACTGCGGCCGACAGATCGCCGCGAACCTGAGTTACGAGGAACGCCTCCAGATGCTCGCCTTCCTCGCGCAGATCGCCAAGGCCGATGGC
>USAD01000308.1 GCA_900552415.1 uncultured Parabacteroides sp. | reverse complement strand
CAACTGGATATCGTATGACGCGTCATGCAACATTGAGGGATCGATCTCGATACCCAATTCCCTGGCAACTGTCTCCTGCTTGAAATCATGCATTTCCGGACGGCGACGCATCAAGTACTGCGAGGCCAGGACCATCACGTCGATTGAGTTGATCCAAAACCAGGAATAGAAATAGTTATCACCGTTCTGCACAAAAAAGGCCTTCAGGAAGTAATTATCGAAAGAGGCATTGTTATAGCCCACGAGAAAGAACTTATCCTTTTTGTCATAACGGTCGACATATTTCGAAAGCATATCAATAAATTGCTTATAAACGATATGCATCGGCGGATAAGCCTGGATCTGCTCTTTCGTGACTCCACAAACCCTCAAGGCCTCCTCATCGATTGTCGACTGAGGATGAGGACAAACCCTAAAGTTAAACCGCTCCTTGACTTCCCCGTCAATCACGATCTCCCCACTAATTTGATGAATACCGTTTCTCCAATATTTTATTCCGGTAGTCTCAAGATCATAAAATAGCAATTTCATACCTGTCTTTCCATTTTAAATTTCTTAAATTGCCGGATCAGCATGAACGCGGTCACACTGGCGGCCATCACATCCGCTATCGGGATGCTGATCCAAACGCCAATCTGCCCCATCAAAGGCGGCAGGATGATCAAGCAAGGGATCAAGAAGATCAATTGTCGGGTCAACGACAAGAAAATAGCCTTCCGCGACATACCGATAGACATGAAAAAGTTGGTTGCCACCATCTGGAAACCAACAATCGGATAGACCGCAAAAACAATATGCAAACCCTTCGAGGCAATATCTATCAATACCTGATCGGTCGTGAAAAGCCCGATGATGACCTCCGGAGTCAATTGGCAAAGCAAAAAACCAACGGAAGCGACACCGACGGCCCAACGCATGGTCAACCGTGTCACCTCTGTTACCCGATGATAAAGCTTGGCTCCAAAATTATAGCCGGCGATCGGTTGCATCCCCTGATTAAATCCCATGATGATCATCACGAAAAGGAACGCGATACGGTTCACGATGCCATAAGCGCCAATGGCCATATCGCCGCCATGCTCTTTCAAACCCCGATTAATCAGGATAACGATCATGCACGAGCATAAGTTCATCAAGAATGGAGAAAGGCCTATGGAGAGGATGGCTTGAACAATCTCAGCCCTCAAGCGATAAATTCCTTTTCGGAAATGAAGCAGCTGTGTCGGCTTCGAGAAATGGATTAACTGGCCGGTCAGAGATATCGCCTGCGAGATGACAGTCGCCCATGCGGAACCTTGGATTCCCCAGTTAAACACAAAGATAAACAAGGGATTCAAGACACAATTGATTATTACCGACGATAAGGTCGCGTACATCGCCATTTTCGGGAACCCGGACGAGCGTAACACGGAATTCAAGCCCAGATACATGTGCGTAATCACGTTACCCAACAGGATAATGCGCATGTAATCACGGGCATAACCGATCGTTTGCTCACTTGCTCCGAAGAAATAAAGGATCGGATCCAAGAGCATCCAGAACACCAGCGTAAATCCTACGCCAAGCAAGACATTCAAGACCAACACATTCCCAAGAATATGGTTAGCCCCATCATAATCCTTCTGTCCCAACTTAACCGAAACCAACGTCGATGCGCCTACGCCAACCAAAGAACCGAAAGCTGCGGCCAGGTTCATCAACGGGAAAGTCAAGGCCAAACCGGATATAGCCAAAGCTCCCACACCATGGCCGATAAAGATACTGTCGGCCATATTATACAACGACGAGGCTGTCATCGCGATAATAGCGGGTATGGCGTATTGGGTTAATAACCGGCCAATAGGTTCCGATCCAAGAACTAAAGGAGAATTTGTCTTTGCCATAATAACGCAAAGGTAACATTTTTAGCTTGCCTCAAAAAGCTATTTCACGTTTTAATATTATCTTTGGCCTATTTCTTGATCGTTATTATTTCATTAGATCTTACATTTTATGTCGGAGAATCTATTCATTGGAGAAGGAGACAAAAGGGACAAGTATGAAGCCCTCTTACCACAGGTTGAATCACTTGTTGGCGGCGAGAGCGACCTGATCGCCAATATGGCCAATATCGCGGCCGCTCTTTGGCAGACATTTGGCTTTTTCTGGGTTGGTTTTTACCGTGTCTCCACCGCATCAAATGGCGAGAGACAATTGCTTCTCGGCCCGTTCCAGGGGCCTATAGCCTGTGTTCGTATCCGTTACGGCAAAGGCGTATGTGGAACGGCTTGGGAAAAGGAGAAAACGTTGGTAGTCGCTGATGTCGACCAATTTCCCGGACATATCGCCTGCAATTCCGCTTCCCGTTCGGAGATTGTCGTACCTGTCAAACAGGCCGGAAAGGTTATTGCCGTATTGGATATAGATAGCGACCGTCTCAATGATTTCGACGAGATCGACGCCTTTTATCTGGAAAAGATCGTCACCTGCCTTCACGCCTAACGGCCACAAATCAAGCGGAAGTCACAATAGTCACATCCTCTCGTGTCGTCCGCTTGCCGGAAAGGCTCTTCCGG
>USAD01000307.1 GCA_900552415.1 uncultured Parabacteroides sp. | reverse complement strand
GAAGAGCCACATCAGGGAATCGGCATCCTGATAAGGATTCCACATCAATTTCCCGATCATATAAGCCCGCATCTCCGAGAAATCGCCACCCTTGATGCCGTTGACCTGCGAGAAGTGCATGGTCGCGTGGTGCTCCTTGAACAACTGGATATTCTTTTGCAGGATATGGAAATTGGGGAACGGCGAGACGATGTTGTCGAAATTGATCCCATAATCCCAGACGAAGATGTTATCCGAGATCTCGGACCAGCCTTTCAGGGCTTTCACGAACTCCTGCTCAGAGGCACCTCACGCTTGCAATCGATATCGCACAACATGATATTGACGTTTGGCAAGGGCTTGGTATGCTTGGGCGGCCGCATCGAGTAGAGATAAGCCAACGTGGAGAACTCCTTGTCCGGGAAACGCTCGGCGAGCTTGTTGAGGAAGCGGATGATATTGCCGGAGGGCGCGCCCTCATACTCGTCGACCGCACGACAGGCCTCGCAAGAGCAGTTGGTGTGATTGCCATCGTTTTGGCTCACGGAGATCATCCGCATATCGGGATTGGCCTTGAAGATCGAGTCCAACTGGGTCACCACGGCATCGAACAGGTCAGGATTGGTCAGGCACCATTGGCTGTGATTGCCCGGCCGGTGCTCGCCGTTGATGAAGGAATAGTATTCCGGATGCTCCTGCCCGAAACGGGTAGAGGGCAGGATGCGATCGAAGGTATGCACCCACATGTTGTCGATGAAGGTCTCGCCGGGCTCCTCCAGACGGAACCACATCTTATAGACCGGATCCTCGTTGCCATAACTGAAGGTCTGTCGATAACGGAAAGCGGGCGTCTCGGCGTGATGGATCTCCGGAATGGTGATCGAGGGATTGGGCTCGAGCGTATAGGCCTCGTAAGCGTAATAGGCGACGCCCAGATAATCCTCAAGCAGAGTGACCACGCCATAGATCGCGCCCTTGTCGCCACCGGTCATGATACGAAGCCGCTTGCCGGCCGTATCGAGCAGGAAGCCATCCTCGCCGGCCTCGCGGGTGGATTCGCCAATGATGATATCGTTCGGGCGATCTTTCGCGCCCGGATCCAGGATGGGCAGCGAAGCGCCACTGATCCGCTCCACGAAATCCTGGAGCAATCGGGCCGCCTGACGGCTTGGCTCACTCTCCGTCGCCACGATAATCCTGGAGACCGGTTTTCCCTCGCTGGTGACCGGGATTTGGGCATTCATGGAAAGACAGGCGCAAGCGAACGCCCCCAACCAACCGGTCTTTTTCAGTAATTCAATCATAATCTGTTTTATTTGAGTAATTTGTTTATACCCGGAGCAGTCCGGGACTTATGTAATGCGGCGGCTAAGGTATTAAGAAAAAACGGAATCTTCCCCGCCGGTAGCTTGAAGTTTATTCATTTTGCTTACATTTGTAAGGAATACGAATCAACAAATCAACACTTATGAAATCAGATATCGAAATCGCTAGGGAAACCAGCTTGCTGAAAATCAAGGAGGTTGCCGAGAATATAGGAATACCTCGCTACGAGGTCCAGAATTATGGCCGCTACATGGCCAAGATCCCCCTTCACCTGATCGACGAGGAGCAGATCAAACGCCACAACCTGATCCTGGTCACCGCCATCACGCCGACAAAAGCCGGTATCGGTAAGACAACCGTCTCCATCGGCCTGGCATTGGGGCTGAACAAGATCGGGAAAAAGGCGATCGTCGCCTTGCGCGAGCCCTCATTGGGCCCTTGCTTCGGCATGAAAGGCGGCGCGGCCGGCGGCGGTTACTCGCAGGTATTGCCCATGGAAAACATCAACTTGCATTTCACGGGCGACTTCCACGCCATCACCTCGGCGCACAACATGATCACGGCCTTGCTCGACAATTACATTTACCAGCACAGGAACACCTGCGAGGGATTGAAGGAGATCAAATGGAAACGGGTGCTCGACGTGAACGACCGGAGCTTGCGCAACATCGTCTCCGGACTGGGCGGATCGGCGAACGGCGTCCCGACCGAGACGGGCTTCGACATCACGCCGGCCTCGGAGATCATGGCGATCCTCTGCCTCTCTTCCAGTCTCGACGACCTGAAGCGGCGGATCGGGAATATCCTGTTGGGCTATACTTACACGGACAAGCCTTTCACGGTGAGCGACCTGGGCATCGCCGGGGCGATCACGGTCCTCTTGAAAGACGCCCTGCTGCCCAACCTGGTCCAGACGACCGACAACACGGCGGCCTTCGTGCATGGCGGTCCGTTCGCCAACATCGCCCACGGCTGCAACTCCATCCTGGCGACCAAGATGGCGATGACCTTTGGCGACTATGTCATCACCGAGGCCGGTTTCGGCGCGGACCTGGGCGCGGAGAAGTTCTTCAACATCAAATGCCGGAAAAGCGGCCTGATGCCTAAGTTGACCGTCATCGTGGCGACCTCGCAGAGCCTTAAACTGCATGGTGGCGTACCCGAGACAGCGATCAAGGCGCCCAACATGGAGGGACTGAGAAATGGTTTGGCCAACCTCGATAAGCACATCGAGAACATGCGCCGCTTCGGGCAACAGGTCATCGTCACCTTCAACCGCTACGAGTCCGACGTGGACGAGGAGATC
>USAD01000306.1 GCA_900552415.1 uncultured Parabacteroides sp. | reverse complement strand
TGACTTGGATAAAACGGTGATTTCCTCAGCGTGTACGGAGATCTCGCCCATTTGTGTACGGAAAACAAAACCTTTGATTCCTACGAAATCGCCAATGTCCAGAAGTTTCTTGAAGACGATATTGTAAAGATCTTTGTTCTCGCCGGGGCAAACATCATCACGTGAGATGTAAACCTGGATTCGTCCTTTTGAGTCCTGCAACTCCATGAAAGAGGCTTTACCCATGATTCGACGGCTCATGATACGGCCGGCGATACGGACGGGGCGAGGCTCTGCGTCATCCTTAAAAGACTCCTTTATCTCTGTAGAAAAAGCGTTCGTGACAAATTCCGCTGCGGGATACGGCTCAATGCCCATCTGGCGTAATTGCTCCATGCTGTTACGCCGGATGATTTCCTGTTCACTCAGTTCTAATAGATTCATTATGATATTATTTTGTATAATATGCGGCAAAAATACAAAATATTTCTGATATAAATGGATATAATCGGATAGCGTTGCTTAGGGAAGGCATAAAAATAATAGCTATCCTTTTCCGTAAGGGGCTTTTGTTCTATTTAGAGAGATTTGGTTGGAGATCGATTTTACGGGTTGGACCGAAGAGGTAGGGACGTACTTTCTCGGGGAGCAGGAAACGAACATCACGCCCCTCACGACAAGCTTCTCGGATCATGGTTGATGAGATCTCAATGATGGGTGCGTTAACTGCTACGATGTTGGAACGGCTGATCTTGCCGACTGGATAACCTAAACGAGGATAGACGATGATATGATAATCGTTTAAAAGCCGTTCATGCTCTTTCCAACGGTTTATGATTTGCCAATTGTCTGAACCCATGACGAGATGGAATTCCCGTTCGGGATAGGTGTTGGCAAGGGCTCGTAACGTATCAATCGTGTAAGTTGGTTGGGGTAATTGGAACTCGAAGTCGCTAACCTTGAATTTGGGATAATCGCCGATCGCTGCTGCTACCATCTCAAGGCGCAATCGGTCGTCTATCAGTTGGGCGCGAGCTTTGATCGGGTTGTGAGGAGTGACCATAAACCACAACTCATCCAATCCTCCAAACTCACACAGCCAATTGGCGAGTGCCAAATGGCCAATGTGAATGGGGTTGAACGAGCCGCTATAGATGCCTGTTTTCATTTTTCCCATGGAATGCGTTTCTTTCAGCTCCTGTTTTTCCAGGCACGGTAGTTGGTAAAACAGATGAAAACGTTAAAGAGTAAAGCTGCGCCGATGACATATTCTTTTTTGTAGAGCCCATAAGCCGCTATGCCGGCGCTCGCTATGCCCAACAGGATGGAAAGCGTCATCATGAAACGGGGATTTTTGAATGGATTGGCCATGACGTTTATTGTTGGTTAAGGAATTGACGAACCACCTCAAGCGTCTCACGCTCGGCCTTTTCCAAGTCGTCGTTTATGATAACCTTATCGAACTTGTCTGCGAATCCCAACTCATAAGTCGCTTTGGCCACACGGCTCTCTATCACCTCAGGCGTGTCGGTGCCACGACCGATCAGGCGTTTGCGTAACTCCTCGACACTAGGTGGCTGGATGAAGACCGAGAGGGCTTTATCGCCAAAATAGCGTTTGATGTTGCATCCGCCGACAACATCCACGTCGAAGATCACGTTATCGCCTTCAGCGTGGATTCGCTCGATCTCGCTTTTCAATGTGCCGTAAAATTTGTCGTGGTAGACCTCTTCATATTCTAGGAATTGGCCGTCGGCTACCCGCCGACGGAACTCGTCGGGTGTCAGGAAGTAATACTCTACGCCATCGCGTTCGGTGCCTCGAGGTGCCCGGCTGGTCGCCGAGATCGAGAAACGCAAGGGCAAGCCCTGTCCTAATAGGTAGTTGATGATGGTCGATTTTCCCGATCCGGAAGGGGCGGAAAAGATCACGCATTTGTCTGCCATATTTCTCGTGATTTGATTGATGAATTATAATACGTTCAATACCTGTTCCTTGATCTGCTCGAGCTCGTCTTTCATCTGGACGACGATCTTTTGCATCTCCGCATGATTGCTTTTTGAGCCCAGCGTGTTGATCTCGCGTCCCATTTCCTGGGCGATGAATCCTAGCTTTTTGCCTTGCCCATGGCCGTTGGCCATTGTGGTGAGGAAGTATTTCAGGTGGTTATCAAGACGGTTTTTCTCTTCGTTTATGTCGAGTTTCTCGATGTAGTAGATCATCTCTTGCTCAAGTCGATTCTTGTCATAATCCTTCTCGAGCAGTTTCTCCAGGTTCTCGAGGATACGCCCTTTGATCTTGTCGATCCGTTCCCGCTCGTAGTTCTCCACCTCTTTCAGGAGCTGGGCGATATTGTTGATTTTCTGTTCGAAAAGTTTCTCGAGCATATTGCCTTCCTGGATCCGGAAATCACGTAGTTGATTGGTCGCCTTTTGGATGGTATCAAAGACAACTTGCCATTCCGCCTCATCCGCCTCGGGAGCCTCCGACTTTATTACGTCCGGCATTTTCAGCAGGATCGAGAACCAGTCGGCTGGTTCGGGGATACCCATGTTTTGGGAGATACTCTTGATTTGGTTGTAGTGATTCTCCAGCGCGACTTGATTGATTTGGGTCGGTGTCTCCTTCCCGATATATTCGATATAGACATTGAATTCGACC
>USAD01000305.1 GCA_900552415.1 uncultured Parabacteroides sp. | reverse complement strand
GACCCGGACGACCACTCCGTGCGATATAAATCGCACGCGATACGGCCCAAGCGACATCGTTCGCCGAACGGATCTGGTAACTCCATTTCGAGATAGGCTGTGTGATGCCCACCAAATCCACCTCCTGAAACGCGTCCGTTCCCAGGAAACCGGCACCAACCTGTCCCGCGATTACGACAATTGGCGTACTGTCGATCATCGCGTCCGCGATACCAGTAATCGTATTTGTCGCTCCCGGCCCGCTCGTCACCAAACAAACGCCCACCTCTCCCGAGGAACGGGCAAAGCCTTGAGCCGCATGAGCGGCTCCTTGCTCGTGGCGAACCAATATATGATTTAATCGATCCCGATGATCGTATAACGCATCAAACACCGGCATAATGGAACCTCCGGGATAACCGAAAATTGTCTTTACGCCCTGTGCCTCCAATGATCGCATTAACGCCTCAGAACCCGTAATTTGTTCTTTGCCCATAATCAATCCTTATTATTTGTGTTAATCCAATATTCTAACTCCTCCCTTATCCGCAGAACTAACCATTCTCGCATAAGCCCGCAATGCCTTCGATACCTCTCTCTGGCGATAAGGCGGCGTAAAGGCCTTCTTGCCCCGTGCCTCTTCCTCACTCCGACGAGCCTCCAACTCCTCATCGCTTAAGCAAACCTTGATCGAACGCTCGGGAATATTGATCTCAATAATATCACCATCACGCACCAAGCCAATCGCACCACCCGAGGCAGCCTCCGGTGAGATATGCCCAATCGACAATCCGGAAGTACCGCCACTAAAACGGCCATCCGTAATCAAGGCACACTCCTTACCCAAATGACGACTCTTAATATATGAAGTCGGATACAACATCTCCTGCATACCTGGACCACCCTTCGGACCCTCATAAGTGATGACCACCACGTCGCCTGATACGACCTTACCTCCTAAGATTCCCTCACAAGCGGCCTCCTGTGAATCAAACACCTTAGCCGGTCCCGAGAATTTCCAGATACTCTCGTCCACACCCGCGGTCTTCACGACACAACCATCCAAAGCAATATTGCCAAACAGCACCGCCAGACCACCATCCTTCGAATAAGCATGCGCCACATCACGGATACATCCCTCGGCACGATCCTTATCCAACGACTCATACATCCGATTCTGGGATCCCATCTTCGTATTGAAGAAGCCACCCGGCGCGCTAATGTAGATCCGTTTCGCCTCAGGGTCGATCGTCTCTCCCATGATACTATATTTCTCAATATCCTCGCCCAGCGTCGCGCCATTCACACGCGGCGTACTTAAATCCAACAAGGAGGCTTTCGCCAACTCCCCAAGAATATTCAAGATTCCACCAGCCCGGTTACACTCCTGTATCGAAAATTTTTGCGTATTCGGCGCCAATTTACAGAGACAAGGCACTTTTCGGCTCAAAGCGTCAATATCCGCCATCTTGAAGTCGACACCCGCCTCATTAGCTACCGCCAACAAATGCAAGACCGTATTGGTAGAACCGCCCATAGCGATATCCAATGTCATCGCATTAAGGAAAGCCTGACGGGTAGCGATGCTTCTAGGCAATACCCGCTCATCTCCTTCCTCATAATATTTATAAGCGTTCCGTACGATCAGCGCCGCCGCATCCTTAAATAATTGGATACGGTTGGCATGCGTAGCCAAAATAGTACCATTACCAGGCAATGAGAGGCCAATCGCCTCCGTCAAGCAGTTCATCGAGTTGGCCGTGAACATACCAGAGCAACTGCCGCATCCCGGACAAGCGCATTCCTCAATCTCATCAATCTCCTCCTGGCTCACCGTATCATCAGCCGCCTTGACCATTGCCGTGATCAAGTCTGCGTTTTGTCCACGCCACTTATGCGCCTCCATCGGTCCACCCGAAACAAACACGGCGGGAATATTCAACCGCATGGCAGCCATCAACATACCCGGCGTAATCTTGTCGCAGTTGCTGATGCAAACCATCGCGTCAGCCTTATGGGCATTTACCATATATTCAACACTGTCCGCGATGATATCACGGGAAGGCAAAGAATAAAGCATACCGTCGTGCCCCATCGCAATGCCATCGTCTATCGCGATCGTATTGAATTCCGCCGCATAACATCCCAATTTCTCGATCTCGGCTTTCACCAATTGACCGACCTCATGCAGATGCGTATGTCCCGGAACAAATTGCGTAAACGAATTTACGATAGCGATTATCGGCTTGCCAAATTGTTCTTTCTTCATACCATTGGCATGCCACAACGCACGCGCGCCGGCCATCCGGCGGCCTTCCGTGCAAAATGAGCTTCTTAACGGATTCTTCATTGCCATATCCTTATTATCCTCTATAATCCTCTATAATCCTAATATAATAAAAAAGCCTTCCCCCTATTGGAGAAAGGCTTAAGAAACATCTTCTATATTCAATAGCATTTCGCACACCTTTCTCCGTTCCCACTAACAACTAGAAGGACCACGACCAAAATAATATGCGATACGTTATTCAACACTTTATTTTCTTTTTATTGATGCCGCAAAGGTAAAACAATAATCCATACCACCAAAGAATCTAAAAGGATTTTCTTGCTTTTTCTATCAAATAGCAAGAAAAGGATCATAATGAATTGCAGTTTAACAGCCGCATTCCCCTATTTTTCCT
>USAD01000304.1 GCA_900552415.1 uncultured Parabacteroides sp. | reverse complement strand
GAATAGGCTTCCTTTCTTTTTTGACTCATGTTGAACAACTTTTACTCAAGGGAAGTTATTCAAATGGGGAGAAACTGGTATCCTCAAAAAAATAGTAACCCGCAACTTCTATACGATTGGCAGCCTTATTATACATAATACGCATTTCACGCCCTGACATACTACCACTTGCCCTTTGAATATTGACTACAGATATCTTCCTGTCTATAAATTCTTGAATAATATCCCATTTTCTTAAAGCTGGAATATCTAATGAATCACACTCATTAAACAATTCGCATAATTGTTCTGCACTCAACGATCTCAGATTAATTATTCTCCTTTTTTCATATTCTTAATCTGCTTTTGTTTCATAATACTAATTACAAATTTAAATAATCATCGTAATATCCACAGAATCTTGAATTAAAAATAGATTTATTATCTACCATCGCTACTAACAAATCATTATTTAGATAACAATTCACTGATTATCCTGCCGAATGGCAAAATGAGAATGCCAACGCCATCTAAAGGTGAAAAATTCTGCTTACCTTCGCGGATTGTTATGTGGTTTGTTACAGTTGATACATTAAAGATATTTCCCTTTATCGGGGGCTGGATCGCGGACCGGTTGCTGGGCGACCCGGAAGGATGGCCACATCCGATTGTCTGGTTTGGCAAGCTGATCAGTACGGGAGAGAAACGCTGGAATCAAGGGGAAGACCGGCGACAAAAAGGGGCCGCTTTGGCGATCGGACTGATTATCGGGGTATTTTGGGTCACATGGGGGCTTGTCGGAATGGCTTATTGGCTCCATCCGCAAGTGGGTGCGCTGATCACGGCGATCGGTGTCTTCTATTGCCTGTCCGGAAAGACCTTGATCACCGAGGTTAAGGCAGTATTCGACGCGGTGGAGAGAAGCACGGAGGATGGACGCCGACAGGTAGCACGAATCGTTGGCAGGGATACCTCCAACCTTTCGCCACAAGAGATCCGGGCAGCGGCGCTCGAGACCCTGGCCGAGAATCTGAGTGATGGCGTGATCGCTCCGATGTTCTGGTTCGCCTTGTTGGGACTGCCGGGCATGATGGCCTATAAGATGGTCAATACGCTCGACTCGATGATCGGCTATAAGAATGAGCGCTACATCGATTTCGGACGGACAGCGGCAAAGATCGACGACGTAGCCAACTACCTGCCTGCCCGGTTGACCGCCTGCTTGATGCTGCTGGTTGGCCACGCATGGAACAAGCGGGATTTTGTCTGGCGCTTCGGACGGGCACACCTCAGTCCGAACTCCGGTTATCCGGAAGCGGCTTTGGCGGCGATCCTCAACTGCCAGTTCGGCGGGACGCACGACTACTTCGGGAAGCCGGTGGAAAAGCCCTATATCGGCACCAACAACCGCCCCTTCACCAACGACGACGTGCGACGGGCCATACAGGTCAACACCAACGCAGAGTTGCTGATGGGCATACTGGTCATCGTAGTAACCCTGTTCTTACATTAACACATAAATAATTTTCAGAATATGATGGACATTCGTTTAAATAAATTAATTAGTGACGCCGGCATCTGCTCCCGACGGGAAGCGGACGAGTTCATCAAGTCCGGACGAGTATTGGTGAACAACAAGAAGCCGAGAGTCGGACAAAAGATCACCTCGAAAGATGTGGTCAAGGTAGATGGCGAACCGGTTAGCGTGGTCAAATACATCCAACGCCAGGAGGAACAACGTGCCAAGGCGCAAGAGGAGAACGCCCAATTGAAAAAGGCGACCCACCGCTCATGGGGCGAGCCGGGCAAAAAAGCCCCTAAACGGGAACATTTCGGAAAATACAATAAATATGCCGCCATGCGCAAGGAGGAGAAGGAGGGCGACCACCCCAAGAAACGCCTTACCTTCGACGAGGAGCAGCTGCTCCGTGAGGCCATGACCCCACGATTTAAGAAATCGCTGAGCCGGGGCGCCATCATCCAGCGCATCGCCGCCAACCCCAAATCGGCCGCCCTGCGTAAGACCAGCAAGAACAATCCGATCAACAAGGCCCTGAGAGCCGCCAAACGCAGACGCAATGACTGAGAACAGACGGATCATATTGGTAACCGGCGGACAACGGTCGGGCAAGAGTGGCTATGCGCAAAAGAGGGCCCTCTCCCTCTCTACCAACCCGGTTTATCTGGCCACCTCGAGAGTCTGGGACGACGAGTTCCGCGAACGGGTAAAACGGCACCAACGGGATCGTGGCCCGGAATGGACCAATATTGAGGAAGAAAAGGCAATCGGCCATCACGACCTGCGGGGACGGGTCGTGGTGATCGACTGCGTGACTTTGTGGGCCACCAATTTCTATTTCGACAATAAAGGCGACATAGCCCTGTCTCTCGAGCAACTGAAAGCGGAATTCGACCTGTTGGCCCAACAGGAGGCCTACCTGATCTTCGTCACCAATGAGCTGGGCATGGGTGGCGTCTCGCCCGACGAGACCCAACGACGGTTCACCGACCTGCAAGGCTGGCTCAACCAATACATCGCCTCAAAAGCCGACGAGATCATCCTGATGGTCAGCGGCATCCCGATGAAGGTGAAATAGAAGCCGGATTGCAAATCATAAGTGGTTGAAAGATTTTAACGACTTATTATTCAATGAATTACTTGCATATTCTAAGTTTTTTTAGTACCT
>USAD01000303.1 GCA_900552415.1 uncultured Parabacteroides sp. | reverse complement strand
TCACGTCGATCACTTTTTCTTTTTGCCCACGCCCAAAAGAGTGATAAACAGCCGGATCGAACGGTTCTTGGAATAGGGAACGGACAAAATAGATGGAAGGTTGGATGCCATCAGGCTTTTTCCCGGCCAGATGGCTATACATCCAGGCATAGAGGAAAACCTGCATCACCGCTTTTGGACGGTCCTTCAACGAGTAATCAAATAAATCCTCGATTGAAGAAAATAGATTGGTGCCCAAACCACTCTTATAATCAACGATACGAACTATTCCATCTTTCTCGTCCATCCGGTCAATAAAACCTTTCAGGCGAACCGATGTTCCGTCGCTTGACCGGACCAATCCCAATACTCGTCGCTCGGATTCCAAATATTTGAATGGCGTCAAACCCCTGTCGATCCGCAAAATCTGCTTCACATATTTCCGGATCATCTCCCCGATCAGGAAATTCTGCCCCAACAAGGGTCTAGACTCCTCACTCTTGAAAAACTCGCTCGCAAAAGCTTTGGCGATAAACTCACCCAAAGCCTGGTCATCATTCTGGATAGCCCGAAGCAGATCTGCCGTCACCAGCTTGCCACACAACGGTTGATATGCGGTCTCCATCACCTTGTGGAGAATGCTTCCGAAAACATCACTTTCAACACTCTCCTTGATCTCATTCTCCTCCTCTATCCCCTCAACCGAGGAAAAATAGAACTTCAATGGGCAATCCAGGAAAGTATTGATTACGCTGGCAGATAAGGCTTTGGCCCCTCCTTGACGGAATTGGTCCAACTTGCCCCGCACCACTTCATCTTTCTTGATCTCCAAATGGTTTCCACCCATGGATGAGACATCATAGACTAATAAGCCTCGTTCGATCGGTACCTCATAATGATAACGCAACTGGTTCACGAACCGACTGATTTCACCTGTTCGCAGACCTCCACTTCTCGTATCATATAACAGGTGAACAGACGAAGCCCGATGGATCAACCGATAAAAGTGATAAGCCCAAACGCTATCCTGATGCTCGTAGGTCGGCAAGCCAAAGCCTTTTCTTAAATTATGCGGGATAAACGAGTTGGCGGCTTTCTTTAAGGGGAACACACCCTCATTCATGGACAGGATAATTACCCGGTCAAAATCCAGTGCCCTGGTTTCCAGGACACCCATAACTTGCAAACCCGATAAGGGTTCTCCCTCAAACGGGATTGAGACCAACTCGGAAAGTCTCGTCAACAGACGATAGTAGGTCTCCATCCGCATGACCACGCCACTCTTCGCGATCAGATCCTTCAACCGGTTGATGATCGTGAAATAATGGAAGATAAACTCCCGCTCCAAATCGCCACTCCGTGATTGTTCCTCCTGAGGTTCATCCACCTCTCCACTCTCTTCCTCTTCCCGACTCAGCTCGGTCAATACGGAAATCAGGTAATCAAGGAAGGTTTCTGCCTCCTCTACCGGAGAGAAGAGACAAGCCAACAATGGTGTTACGGCCAACTCTTCGCTCGGGATATTGAACTTATTGTTCGCCACAATCGCTTTAGTCAGACGAGTCGCCACCTTCCTATCTCTTCTCATCACATAAGGATGATTCAATATGGACAGCACATCCTGATGATAGAAATAGGGTTTTCCTTCCTGGAAACGGACATTTTTCCTCAAGGTCAACAGATGCTCCATCAATACGGCGATAGGGGTTTTCGACAAGGGATAGCCCATCGTAACATTGATCTGTCCGCATCGCTCCGGAATCGAGTTGAGTACCGGCATCAACAAGTTCTCGTCCGGCAAGACAACCGCCGTCCGGATCGCCGTTTCCGGGTCTACCACTCCCGGCCATAAACTCTCCAGGATAGCATGCAACCGCTTTGCCTGTCCGATACCCGAAGGAACGCCAATGGTGTGGATATGGGCACGGCTCTTACCCTCCGTTCTTTCCTCCTCGACCAAAGGATAGGCGGAAGGGAAATTCTTCAGGTTGCGTAAGGCAAAATAGGAAGCTTTATTGTCGGGATCAAGCACCATATCCGAAGCGTAATCCCAATAGAAATCGGCCAATCCCGCATCCCTTAAGATCGAAAGGAACCGCTCCTCCGCGACGGACAGAGCATTAAGTCCCACAAAGATAATCTGCTCATAGGGAATATCAATCTTTTCCTCGCCCTCCAGTCGTTCGACCACCTCACGGAAGAGCATTCCCTCATAAGCCTCTCCATGTGCCGCCAGCGTATAGACCTCGTAGAGGATTTCCCAGACCGACAGGAACGATTTTTGGTTAGGCGTATCGCCTTTGGGGTAGAAACTCGACCAAAACGAGCGGATTGCCTGTATCTGCTCCTCGCTCAGGAAGGCGAAGTCCTGTTCGATCGCCTTCAAGTCGGTCACGTTACGGAACAACGAACCGGCGTCTACCAGGTACTTATCGACATCATTGAAATCGTTCAATAACATCTCACCCCAATAGAGAAACTCATCAAAGCTCTCATCGGTCTTGCCTAAACGGGCATAAATACCATAGAGGGTAAAAAGCATAGAGACCCGATCGGCCAGCCTCTTGCCACTCAAGAAGCCGAACAGGTCATTTATCGTCAATATGGTCGGGGAAAAGAGCGGCTGGCCCGCTATTTCCGACAGGTACTTCTGGAAAAACAATCCCGCACGCCGATTCGGGAAAATAAAGGCCAACCGATGGATTTCCGCCT
>USAD01000302.1 GCA_900552415.1 uncultured Parabacteroides sp. | reverse complement strand
AATTTTACGATCCATTTCTTTCTCTTTTTAGAGTAAAATCCCTAAATTTGTAACAAACAGAAAGAGAAAAGCATCTCTATATTTCAGAAAGAGATATCGCATATAACTTAATATACCGTGAAATGAAAAAGTATCGACTTCTCTCCGTGGCCATCGCCACTTGCTTCGGGATTTTCTCGCTCCCGTCGCTTCCCCTCTCCGCTCAGGAAATGAATTATCAACTTCCACCCAAAGAGATCAAGGAGATCGCCTTGGCCAAAATGCCACCAACAACACTCATCAGTGGAGACAACAAATGGATGTTACAACTGGAGAATATCCCTTTCCTGACGGTCGAGGAACTGGCGAAACCGGAATACAAACTGGGAGGAACAAGAGTGACCGGAATTTTTGGTCCGAGTCGTCGTGAGGGTTATTCAAGCGCCCGATTACTCGAGATCGAGACCAAGAAAACTTACGACATTAAAGGATTGCCCGCCGGAGCCGATATCCTCGAGGCGGAATGGGCACCGGGATCAACACGTGTCGCACTTACTCTCCGTGAGGCGGACGGGCTTTATCTCTGGATGGTAAACCTGGCCGACCAAACGGCCCGTCAAATGAGTAAACGACGGCTGAACCGCACGATGAGCCAACCCGGCCCGTTGCGTGGAGCGAAACCATCGATCAATGCCAACTGGCTGAACGACTCTACAATGATCATCGCCACAGTACCCGAAGGCTGGGGTGAAATGCCTAAAGCACCCAAAGCGCCTACCGGACCGATTGTCCAGATCAGTGACGGCAAGGCCGCACCTGCCCGTACATATCAGGACCTTCTGAAAGATCCTTATGACGAGCAACTGTTTGATTATCTCTTCACGGCACAATTGACACGGATATCTCCCAATGAAGAAAAGAACATCGGCAAGCCGGGCATTTTCCTTCAGACGGAGCTGTCACCCGACAAGTCACTGTTATTGACTACTAAAGTCGAGCGTCCTTATTCCTATATAGTTCCGATGCGCTCCTATCCTAAAAAGACGGAAGTTATCAACCTGGCGAACGGCAATATCAAACAGATTAACCAGCAGCCGATGGTGGCTGACATTATGGGCTATGATACCGCCAATCCCTATCCCCGTAATTTCGGATGGCGCCCTGACAAACCCGCGACACTCTATTGGACAGAGGCACAAGACGAGGGTAATCCCCGAGCACATAAAGTCGAATTCATGGATGCCATCTATGAGTGGACCGCACCGTTTGATGGGAACAAACAGCTTGTGGTAAAGACACCATGGCGTTGCCGGACAATCTATTGGTGCGACGATGAATTCGCCATCGTCACGGAATCATCCAGAGCGCAACGGCGGATGAGATATTCCTCATTCAAGCCAGGTGACGAGACAAAGGGACTAAGTGTCATCTTTGATTACTCGACCGATGACAACTACGCAAATCCAGGTCGCCCATACCTGACGAGCAATGCCTATAAGCAAAAGGTTCTCTATACCGACAAGCGACACAACGAGTTGCTTATGATCGCTCCTGGAGGTTCCCCAGAAGGAGACATGCCTTATCTGAGCCGTTACGATATCGCCAAGAAAAAGAACCAGATCCTGTGGAGATGTGCCACGCCCTATTATGAGGAGTTTGTCAGCATGATCGACCCGGCCAAGCAGCGTTTCATTACCGCTCGCCAGTCTGTTCGCACACCTGTGAACTACATCCTGCACGACGCCAAGCGCAACCGAGAGGAGACCATCACCAATTTCCCCAACCCTTATCCCTCATTAGAGAACATGAAGGTGGAGAAGATGAAATACAAACGTGACGACGGGCTCGACCTGACGGCAACACTCTATCTACCCGTTGGATATGACAAGTCACGTGACGGTCGTCTTCCCGTTTTAATGTGGGCTTATCCTCGTGAGTATCGCTCAGCAGACGATGCGGCTCAGGTTCGCGGCTCGCAATATAAATTCACCGAGATCACTTACCGTTCGCCGATCTATTGGGTAACACGGGGCTTCGCCGTAATGGAGAGCGTGGAGATGCCGATCGTAGGCGTCAATGGCGCCGAACCGAACGACGACTTCATCAACCAGCTGACCATGAATGCCGAAGCAGCGGCCAAGGCCATTTATGATTTAGGCATCGGCGACACGACACGCCTGGCAGTCGGTGGCCATTCCTACGGCGGTTTCATGACGGCGAACCTATTGACACATACCAACCTCTTCAAGGCCGGTATCGCCCGAAGCGGTGCCTATAACCGCACGTTGACGCCCTTCGGTTTCCAAACGGAGACACGTACCTATTGGGAAATCCCGGAGATCTACAACGCCATGTCGCCCTTCATGTATGCGGACAAGTTGAGTGGTGCGTTACTGCTTATTCATGGAGAGGCCGATAACAATACGGGAACTTTCCCGATCCAAAGCGAGCGACTCTTTGCCGCCATCAAAGGGCATGGAGGTATCAGCCGATTAGTTATTCTTCCTTATGAGAGTCACAGCTACTCGGCTCGGGAGAATATTCTTCAAGTACTCTACGAGCAAGACGCATGGCTGATGGAATACGTCAAGAACTATAAAAAAAAATAAGTCACTCTTAATACATGATCGGGCGATGATGCGATAAGGCAATCTCATCATCGCCCGATTTATTCCGGAAACCATAACTACTTTTAAAACGCCATTCATTAGTGTCCCGTTAAAATGGGACGAGTTAAACAATTAATCAAATAGCCCCGGAATAATGGGATTATATAGATCTTTGA
>USAD01000301.1 GCA_900552415.1 uncultured Parabacteroides sp. | reverse complement strand
ACCAGATGTCTCATCACTTCCGTGATCAGGCATCTGGTATCTATAACAGAAAGGGAACGATCCCTATCTCTTCTTACTCGAACATCTTGTCAATTCCTCCCGTATCAGGTAAAACCGGATGCTCATCTTCTACGTGAACCGAGTCACAAGGATTCGCGTAAATTTCCGGTATATCAAAATCCTCCTCTTGAGAATAACCTAACGTCTTGTCAGCATAAACCTTCTGCATATAAAGGCCATAAATAGGCAATGCCATACTAGCGCCCTGTCCCTCAGCCAGGCGGTCGAAATGGATTGAACGGTCCTCACCACCTACCCAACAACCAGAAACAAGACTGGGCGTGAATCCCATGAACCAACCATCTGAGTTGTTCTGTGTCGTTCCGGTTTTGCCACCCATTGGTGCCTTGATTCCATAACGAAAACGGATACGTCCACCCGTACCGCCATCAATAACACTCTTCAACATATGCAGCATCTTATAAGAGGCATCCTCTGTCAGTACCTCGCTCATCTGAGGAGTAAAATTGGCGATCGTATTGCCATAAGCGTCCTCTATACGGGTCACATACAACGGTTCTACCCGAATACCCTTGTTGGCGAATACCGTATAAGCTCCAACCATCTCACCTACCGAGACATCCGGCGTTCCAAGACAAACCGAGATCACCGGATCAATCTCGTTCTTCAGGCCAAACGAGTGCAACAGGCGGACAAACGTATAAGGCGATAATTTACTCATCAAATAAGCGGTGACCCAGTTATCGGAATTCTGCAATCCCCATTGGATCGTCACCATCTCGCCTATTCTCTTGGCACTAGCGTTACGCGGCACCCACAACCGGCCATTCTCATCACGCAACTGCTGCTGGACATGCAACATCTGGTCGCATGGACTGATTCCCTCGATCATCGCCAACGAATAGAGGAAAGGTTTCATTGTAGAACCGATCTGCCGACGGCCACCATTGATCATGTCGTATTGGAAATCGTTATAATCAATGCCTCCGACATAAGCTTTCACCTGGCCCGTCCTCGGGTCCATCGACATGAAAGCGGCCCGGAGGAAACTTTTATGGTAACGGATCGAGTCCCAAGGTGACATCAAGGTATCTATAGGCCCATTCCAACTGAATACCCGCATATCTATCGGGGTCTGGAACTCCTTACGGATCTCCGCCTCCTTCATTCCACTTTTCTTCATTGCCCGGTAACGATCCGTCTGGTGCATGGCACGCATTAAGATCGTATCAACCTGACCCAATGAGAGGTCTTTCGAGAACGGCGCATAACTGCGTCCTTTCTTCTCTTTAAAGAATACCGGTTGCAAATCCTCACTCATGTGCTCGCGTACGGCATCCTCCGCATACTTTTGCATACGCGAGTCGATCGTGGTATAAATCTTCAAGCCATCGGTATAGACATTATAGTACTCGCCATCGGCTTTCTTGTTTTTATTACACCAACCATATAAAGGATTTGTCTCCCAAGCAATGGAATCTTCCTTGAACTTCTGTCCCTGCCATGAAGCGTAATTCTTTCGCTGCGGCTTCTTGGCGGTCAAGGTCAATCGCAAATATTCCCGGAAATAGGGCGCAAGGCCATCCTTATGATCCACCCGATTAAAGTGCAACACCAAAGGCAGCGCTTTCAATGAGTCACATTCGGCAGCAGTAATAAAACCAGCCTTCTGCATCTGGTCGAGTACGACATTCCGGCGGCCCTTTGTCCGCTCGTTACGACGAACCGGATTGAAGTAAGAGGGATTCTTACACATACCAACCAACGTGGCCGCCTCCTCGATCTTCAAGGTTTTCGGGGTTTTATTAAAATAGACTCTCGCCGCCGACTGGATACCAACAGCATTATAGAGAAAGTCGAACTTGTTCAGATACATGTTGATGATCTCCTCTTTCGTATAATAACGCTCCAACTGAACGGCGATCACCCATTCGATCGGTTTCTGGAACAGACGCTCCATCATATTCTCGGCATTTGGCGAGAAAAGAAGCTTGGCCAACTGCTGGGTGATCGTACTGCCACCGCCACCACTCTTCTGCATTAAGATTCCTCTCTTCACGACCGCACGAAAAAGACCTTGGGCATCAATTCCGCTATGACTAGCGAAACGGACATCCTCCGTCGCGATCAAAGCCTTGACCAGATCAGGAGAAAGATCCTGATAAGTCACATAAATCCGGTTATCCTGGCTATGGGCATAACTACCCAATGTCTTGCCATCCGCCGATATGATCTGCGACGCGTATTTGTCAATCGGGTTCTCCAATTGTTCCACCGGAGGCATATAACCGATCGAACCATTCGCGATCGCGGCGAAAGCGCCCACAACAATCGCCAAAACAGCCACATAAATAACCCAAAACGAAATGATAATGCCTTTTGTAACCTTCGATGCCATTCTCTTATTTTTATAAACGGTACTTAGGGGGGAACACAAAAAGCCCCCTAACGTAATTAGGGGGCAAAGTTAATAAAAATCAGTTATTATAACACCATGATCACGCCTAAGCTGAGCAAGGCAATAAAAATCCACAGGAAAACGCCTTGCACCATCGGTCGGAAACCAACCTGCTTGATAACTTGCCGGGATAAACCGGCTCCTATCAGGAAGAGGGTAACCGTCAAACCCTTCTTGGCCAACCAAACCATCGACGACGAAACAGCATCCGGAATCGGAAGGAAGGTATTGGCTATCATCGCCAAGATAAAGAAGAAGATAAACCAGGGAATACTGATCTTAGCGCCCT
>USAD01000300.1 GCA_900552415.1 uncultured Parabacteroides sp. | reverse complement strand
ATATCGGAGCGTTGATCTTGGTGGCGTGTGTCTTTTATACGGCTTTTACGGTTAAGGAGATTCCACCGAAAGAATACGCGGAGTATCATCAAATTGACACGCAAAAGGAGGAGAAGACAAATATCTTGGAGCTGTTGAGAAAGGCGCCATCTGTTTTCTGGACGGTTGGTCTGGTTCAGTTCTTCTGTTGGGCTGCCTTTATGTTTATGTGGACCTATACGAACGGAACGGTTGCCACTCAGGCTTTTGGGGCACCAGTGGTCGAGAAGATGATCCATGGCGCGATGGGCTTGGTATTGAATACGCAATCGGTCGAATATCAGAATGCGGGTGATTGGGTCGGTATCCTGTTTGCCGTCCAGGCGATCGGCTCTGTTATTTGGGCTTTGGTGATTCCACAATTCAAGAATCTTAAGATGGCATATATCGTCAGCTTGCTGATTGGTGGCATCGGCTTTATTTCCATTTATTTTATACACGACCAATATATGTTGTTCCTCTCTTTCCTGTTGATCGGTTGCGCTTGGGCCGCGATGTTGGCGTTGCCCTTTACGCTATTGACCAACGCCTTGACGGGGGGACACATGGGCATTTATTTGGGCTTGTTCAATGGGACCATTTGTGTGCCTCAAATCGTGGCCGCTGCTTTGGGTGGCTCGATTTTACGCCTGCTTACGCCTGCCGGCGGATTGGCTCCGGAGGTCGATATGTTGGTTTTAGCCGGTATTTTCCTGATTGTGGGAGCGGCATGTGTCCTCTTTATCAAAGAACATCCTAAAGAAATAACAAAATAAATAACGAAGATATGAAAGTCACTTTCCAAATCAATTATCGCACCGTTTGGGGCGAGGAGGTCAAGGTAATCTTGCCGGACGGGCAACTTTTTCCTTTGCGAACCAATAACGGGGAGTTTTGGCGAGGCACGACTGAGCTGGCTGAAGGTTGGTCGGTGCTGACTTACCAATACGCCATTTTCCGTGATGAGTATTGTGTGCGCAAGGAGTGGACCGGTATTGGCCGGCGTTTGGAGATCAATCCTAATTATTCACATTATATTCTTAATGACGCTTGGCGCGACAGGCCTGAGGACTCGTACTTCTATAGCTCCGCTTTCGGGCCGGCGCTCGATCATTATCCTTCCGGGACGGAAGGCAATTATGGAAGCGCGCTTCTGCTGAAGGTGCGTTGTCCAAGATTGCGCCTGAAGGATTGGGTAATGGCTATTAGCGGCAACCAGCCCTGTTTGGGCAATTGGGATATGCGGCAACCGGTTGTTATGCGTCCGTGTGGCCCTAATGAGTGGTATGTCTTGTTGAATGCCTCGGAGTTGACATATCCTTTCGAATATAAATTCTTGGCTTGGGATACGAAGAATCAACGGGAGGGCGAGTGGATTATTGGTAATAATCGCCAAATCTATGGTTTGCCTTTACGACAAGGCGAAATGCTTGTCATGGCGGACGATGAGGTCCGTTTTAACCTGCCGGCATGGAAGGCGGCAGGAGTGGCGATTCCCGTATTTTCCCTGCGTTCGGAGGCAAGTTATGGCGTAGGTGATTTTGGCGACTTGAAACGGATGATCGATTGGGCGGAGGTAACTCATCAGAAAATTGTCCAGATCTTACCGATCAACGATACGACCATCACGCATACCTGGACCGATTCTTATCCTTACAGCAGCATCTCCATCTATGCTTTCCATCCGATGTATGTCGATTTGAGTCAGCTACCGCCTTTGGCGGATGAGGCGAGACGCCAGGACTTCGAGCGACGCCGGGTTGAGTTGAACGCCCTGCCACAAGTAGATTATGAGGCGGTTAATTCCTTGAAATTGGAATACCTGAAAGAGGCGTTCGAGCAGGATAATGGCGCGACGGCCCAAAGTGAGGGATATCAAAAGTTCGTGCGGGAGAATGAGTCGTGGCTCTTTCCCTATACGATCTTCTGTTATTTGAGGGATCTTTATGGGACGCCGAATTTTAACCAGTGGCCGAAGTACCAGAAATATGATGCCGCAGAGATCCGCGAATTGGCCAATGCGGATGAGGCTTGTTACAGGACCAGCCGTTTTTATTGCTATGTCCAATACTTGTTGCATGTCCAGTTGCTGGAAGCCAGCGCTTACGCACGTTCGAAAGGTATCTTGCTGAAAGGTGATATTCCTATTGGCGTCAGCCCGAATAGTGTGGAGGCGTGGACCGAGCCGCATTATTTCAATCTTAATGGGCAGGCGGGCGCTCCACCCGATCCATTCTCGGAAGCAGGACAGAATTGGGGCCTCCCGACCTACAACTGGGAGGTAATGGAAAAGGATGGTTATCGTTGGTGGAAACGTCGGTTCCGCAAGATGGCCGAGTATTTTGACGCTTACCGGATTGATCATATCTTGGGCTTCTTCCGTATCTGGGAGATTCCTTCTCATTCCGTTCAGGGCCTTTTAGGCCAGTTTGTTCCTTCATTGCCCATGAGTGTCCAGGAGATCGAGAGTTACGGTATCACGGCCTTGTTGACCCGGCCTTATATCCGGAAAGAGTTGCTTGTTCGCCTGTTTGGTGATATGACCCACGAGGTAGAGGAAACTTTCCTTTGCCGTTTGCCGGCCGATCAATACGCGATCCGTCCGGAATTTGATACGCAACGGAAAGTGGAAGCCTATTTCCAGGGGAAAAATGATGAGCGAAGCGTTCGCTTGCGGGAAGGATTGTATAAATTGATCAATAATGTGCTCTTTATTCCCGACCGGAAAGAGCCTAATATGTATCATCCTCGTATCGCTG
>USAD01000299.1 GCA_900552415.1 uncultured Parabacteroides sp. | reverse complement strand
GGCTGATTTCATGAAAGTAGAATTATCGGAAGGCTTTAGCGCATTTTGGGGGTAATTTGTTAATCGCTTCTTCTATTTGTAGCCTTAATTCCTGATGTTGTAAATGAAGAAGTGTAGTGTTTTTGTCACTATTTTCCTGCATGTATTTAGCTCTTGCTTCGGCAATCCGGATTTTTGCCTCGTAAGCAGAGACTACTTCTTGGTGTTTTAAATGGTTTATGCAACGGTTTTGTAACCATCTATGTAAAAATGATTCAAGGTTGTCGGCTTTTAAGCTTGCCTTTTGTTCCCAGAAGGCAATAAATATATCTTGTACGAGATCTTTTGCTTCCTCTTCATCCACAAAACGGCAAGCGATAGACATAAGTTTAGGATAGAAATGATTGAAAAAAAGATGGAATTCTGTTTCATCCCCTTTTTTAATCTTCTCAATATTATATATGTATGTCATATTTAATCGCTTTAGAGGTTCGATCTTGACGGGGCAAAAATAATAAAAAATGAAATTGTATCCCTTTTTCTATGATTATTATACTTTTGGTTAGTCAGGATGAATGTTACTCTTATCCGCGGTTTCCATCGCCTTGAAGTTGCGAATAAGTCCTTCATATTTTGCCCTTTTGATTGCTGAGCCTTTGAAGATTCTTCTGTAATCCTCGAGGGTGAGATGATGTAGTGTTTCTTCGTCAAGAGACAGGAATTCTGAGGATGGATGGAATTCTGGAATGTTTGTCGGGGAGGCAAAACGATTCCAAGGGCAAGCCAATTGACAGCTGTCGCAGCCATAAAGACGATTGCCCAGCAAGGTCGCCTCCTGATGAGGAATTTCGCCTTTATGCTCAATTGTTAAATAGGAGAGGCAATGGTTGGCGTTAAGGTGTCGTGGAGCCTCAAGAGCGCCTGTTGGGCAGGCTCGCAGGCAACGATCGCATGTGCCGCAACGATCTGGCATCGGACGGTCTTCGCTTTCTATTGACAAGGTTGTTACGATTTCGCCCAAGAAGAAGAAAGAACCTTTTCCAGGAAGGATCAGGCAGCTGTTTTTTCCGATCCAACCTAAACCACATCTCCAAGCCCAATAACGCTCAAACAGTGGAGCGGAGTCGGTAAATACACGGGCTTCAGCCTTAGGCAGTTGGAATAGAGGAGTCGCTTCTGTCTGGATCGCTGTCCAAAGTTGTCGGAGTTTCTCTCGGACAACATCATGATAATCTTTGCCATAAGCGTAATAGGCAATATGGGGTAATGCCGGATCTCGCCTGGATACCGGATAGTAATTGATCGCTACGCTGATAATAGAGCGTGCTCCATCAACAAGGCCTTGGGGATCCCGCCGGATTTCTCGATGGTTGGCCATATAGGTCATTCCCGCATGATAACCTTTTTCCAGCCAATCATCAAGGTGTTGGCATTCGTCGTCTAATGGCTTGTCGATGGAAGCTATGCCGCATGCGGAGAAGCCCAGCTCTTCCGCTTTCTGTTTGATCCATTGGGCGACATTTGTCATAATGCCTTACTCTGATTCTGTTGGTTGGGAATTCCGCATTGCCCTTTTGGGCAGTTGCTACAGCCACAACTGCATCCGTCTGAAGCCTTGCCTTTCGAGAAAAAAAGAAGATAAAGCCGGCGTATGAGATAAATCGCCACTAGGATTCCGATGATAATGATCGCTATTTCTTGGAACATGTCAATTTCTGGTTGATTAAACAAATAAGCTACCGATCTGGAAGACCGCGAATGAGACGATCCATGCTAACGCGCAGGTATAGCCAATCACGAACAACCCCCATTTCCAGGAATTAGATTCCTTGACGATCGCCGTAACGGTAGCGATACACGGGAAATAGATTAAGACAAAGAACATCAGGCTCAACGCGATCAGTGGCGTGAATACGAGGTTCCCTTCCGCGTCACGCTCGTTGGCCAGTCGCTCGGATAAGCCCTGCTCGTCGTCGGCGTCACCTGTATAAAGGACACTTAATGTGCTGACAACAATCTCTTTTGCCGCCATACCTGAGAGCAGGCTGACACTGATTTTCCAGTCGAAACCAAGAGGTCTTAATATGGGCTCTATCGCTTTTCCAATATGGCCGATATAGGAATTCTCCTGATGATCCATCGTGCGCAAGTGCTCGATTCTGGCCAATTCATTCGCCTTCTCTTCTGCGCTTAATGTGGCGGATTGCTCTGTCTCCGCGATTTGTCGGTCGAATAACGCACTCTTTTCCGTATGGCGAGGGAAATATCCCAGGAACCAGATGATGATAGAGGCTACGAGGATAATACCTCCCATCTTATGCAGGTATTGCTTGGCCTTTTCCCACATGTGGATCAAGATTGATTTGCCGGTCGGCATACGATAGGGCGGAAGTTCCATTACGAAAGGAACATCCTCGTCGTTAAACAGGTAACGGCGGAATAGGCGGGCCATCAAGACCGCCAGAAGAATGCCTGTTACATAGATTGTCAGCAGGATCGCTCCTCCATTCTTTGGGAAAAAGGCGCTGGTCAGCAAAACATAGACCGGAAGTCGTGCGCTACAGCTCATTAAGGGGTTGACCAGCATCGTGATCATCCGGCTGTTGCGGCTTTCGATCGTTCGTGAGGCCATGATGGCGGGTACGTTGCAGCCAAAGCCCATGACAAGGGGAATAAATGATTTACCGTGTAATCCCATCTTGTGCATGATCTTGTCCATGATGAAGGCGGCGCGGGCCATGTAGCCGGAGTCCTCCATGAATGAGATGAAGAAGTAGAGGATAAGAATGTTGGGAATAAAAACGATGCCGCCTCCAACACCACCGATAATACCATCAAC
>USAD01000298.1 GCA_900552415.1 uncultured Parabacteroides sp. | reverse complement strand
GTTCGAGATCGCTCCAAGGGAATAGGTAAAACCGTATGAGAAGATATATTGGTCGGAGGAAGACTCGCTCTTAGTCGCGCCATTCCACTCCTTCGTTAGCCACGAAAATTGATCACCTTCATAAACCAACTCCTCAAAAAAGGTTTCCGGCTCCTTATCGGGGATCGTATCGAGTTCGGGAAGACGATCGTTCCAATAATAATAGGTACGCATTACGTTATACATGAACGTATTGACCCTCAACTCATCAGATGAGTCCGCCGTCGTCTGGTCCACGACATCCGAACGATTCTCCTCCTCAAAGGCATCATCCGTACAAGCGCCCAAACACAAAGCCAAAACCAGGCAGGGCCATACCCTTATCCATCCACATCCGCTCATAGCCATTCTCCTATTAAAATTATACTGAGAGGCAAAGATAGGGAAAGCCCAAGAACGTCACATAATTTGTTACATATTTTATCAGTCTTTCCCGTCCTGCCGTCTCAGAGACGGTTAATAATGCCCTTCCCGGCACCGATATTCTTGTAACACACGGTACAAAGGATCCCAATAACTCCGACTTATTATATAAGAACCGGTAATTTAATCAATAAATCAATAACGCCTTTCTACGCCAAAACAAAAAAACGGCAACAACCAGGAGTTGTCACCGTTCTGTTCGTATTTATTCAATTATCAATCAATGATTTTATTCAAGAAGGGCAGACGACATGAATGGATCAATACACCAATTCCCCTTTCCCTTGGCGAATGATCTCGAAGTCGTCGGTGGTGCAATCGACCACGGTAGAGGCTTCCGTTCCACCGTAACCGCCATCGATTACCAGGTCAACGGTACGTTCATATTTCTCCTCGATCAACTCAGGGTCGGTCGAATATTCGATGACCTCATCCTCGTCGTGAATCGACATGGTAAGAATCGGGTTACCCAACTCACGGACCAATGTTCGGATGATATTGTTATCAGGCACACGGATGCCCACCTCTTTCTTTGCCTTATAGATCTTCGGCAGCTCGCCGCTTGTGGGAAGGATAAAGGTAAACGGCCCCGGCAGGTTCTTCTTCATCAACTTAAAGGCCGCGTTACTGACCTTGGCGTACTCGCTGAGGTTCGAGAGGTCATAGCAAATGATCGAAAGGTTACTCTTTTGGGGATTGACCCCTTTAAGGCGACAGATCCGCTCGACCGCACGCACGTTGAGCGCATCGCAGCCAATGGCATAGACCGTGTCGGTAGGATAGATGACAAGGCCGCCATCCCGCAGGATCTTGACGGCCTTGTCTATCTCTTTCAGATTCGGATTTTCCGGATAAATCTTGATCAGCATATTAACCGTAGATGATGTGCCCGTTCTCGTCGGTGTACTCTTCCAAACCTTTGCTGTATTGGTTCATGGCCCGGAGGCTCATACCCATGCTCGAGAAGCCACCATCGTGGTAAAGATTCTGCATCGTCACCTTACGAGTAAAGTCGGAGAACATCATGACACAGTAGTCCGCGCACTCATCCGCATTGGCGTTACCCAGTGGACTCATCTTGTTGGCGAAGTCCATCAAGTGCTCCATGCCTTTCACGCCACTACCGGCGGTTGTCATGGTCGGCGATTGAGAGATGGTGTTGACACGTACGTTTTTCTCACGGCCGTAGATGTAACCGAAGCTACGAGCGATCGATTCCAAAAGACTCTTAGCGTCAGCCATATCGTTATAGCCAAAGAAGGTACGCTGTGCGGCCACATAGCTCAGCGCTACGACAGAACCATATTCAGCGATAGCATCCATCTTCTTAGCGGTCTGAAGCATCTTGTGGAACGAGATGGCAGAGATGTCGAGTGTTTTCTCCAACATGCTGTAATCCAAGTCGTCGTAAGTCCGTTTCTTGCGTACGTTGGGACTCATGCCAATCGAGTGCAACACGAAATCTACCGGTCCGCCCAAGACCTCCATCGAACGGGCGAAAACGGTCTTCAAGTCCTCGACGCTTGTCGCGTCAGCGGGAATAACCTCGGCGTTCAGTTTCTGTGCCAAGGCATCCACTTGGCCCATACGTACGGCGACCGGCGTATTACTCAACGTGATGGTCGCACCCTCCTCTACGGCTTTCTCAGCCACTTTCCAGGCGATCGACATATCGTTCAGCGCACCGAAGATAATGCCTTTCTTGCCTTTCAATAAATTGTGAGTCATATCTTTTAACTGTATTATTTCGGTCGCGAAGTTACACATATCGCGGGAAATACGCAAACCGGCTTGCCTGTTCGGAGGCTTTGTCTATCTTTGCGAGGTTAAATATTTAATTCCAGAAATACTATGAGAATAAAAAGAGGCCTTTTGGCATTAGCCCTATCAGCTATTTTAGGTATCGGTCAGCTACAAGCAGCCGATCACGGTTATAAAGGGTTCGTTGAAGGTGGTTTTACCGCCGGATTGGGGAATTGGGACTTCCATCGGTTGGAGATACTGACCTCACACGGTTATCAGTTCTCGCCCTACCTGTTCGTTGGTGGAGGTTTGGGATTCCAGTATTACACCCTGCCCGAGTGGTTTGAGTTACCTCTTTTTGTCGACTTAAGAAGCTCTCTTTTACCCGGCCGTAAGCTCACGCCAGTCGTAGGCGTGAAGATGGGTTACACTCTGGATCTCTCGGACGGCATCACTGGCAACGGCTTTTTCGCCTCACCAACAGTTGGCCTTCGCTACGCGCTGAATGGACACGGGGCCTTGCGCTTCGATATCGGATACGCCGTGCAACGTACGGGTATTGAAATTTACATTCCCGGGATCTATTACGATACTCAGCAGATAAGTCTCAACG
>USAD01000297.1 GCA_900552415.1 uncultured Parabacteroides sp. | reverse complement strand
CGTTTGATCAACGAGGGCAAAGAGCCGATCGTTTTCGACCACGATTGCCGCGAGGGTATCTGCGGTATGTGTTCCCTGTATGTCAATGGTCACCCGCACGGACCAGCGACAGGCGCTACAACTTGCCAGTTGTATATGCGTCGTTTCCACGATGGCGAGACCATCACTATTGAGCCGTGGCGTTCAGCAGGTTTCCCGGTTATCCGCGACTTGATGGTTGACCGCTCGGCTTACGACAAGATCATGCAGGCCGGTGGTTTCGTATCGGTTAACACAGGTGGTGTGCCCGACGCTAACGCGATCGCTATTCCTAAGAAAGACGCCGACTTGGCTATGGACGCTGCCGCTTGTATCGGTTGTGGTGCTTGCGCCGCTGCTTGTAAGAACGGTTCCGCTATGTTGTTCGTCTCTGCTAAGGTGAGCCAGTTGGCTTTGTTACCACAAGGTCGTGTTGAGGCTGCTCGCCGTGCGAAAGCGATGGTCGCTAAGATGGATGAGCTGGGCTTCGGTAACTGTACGAACACTCGCGCTTGCGAGATGGAGTGCCCGAAGAACATCTCTGTCAGCAACATCGCTCGCTTGAACCGTGAGTTCTTGAAAGCGAAACTGAAAGACTAATGATCTTTGATCTCAAATAACCAAAGAGGTCGCCCGAACTATTCTGGGTGACCTCTTTTCGTTTATATACCATTAAATAGAATACACATGAAAACAAAAATTATCTCCTGCCTGCTGTTCCTCACTTGCGCATTGACACCATTCCTTGCGTGGGGACAGGAAAACAAGGCTAAAAGCTTGGAGGAAATCCCCATTCGGGATCCATATATCCTGCCGGACAAGACAAGCCAGACTTATTACCTCTACGCCTCCGACGATGTAAAAGGAAACGACGGAAAGACCTTGGGTGGCTTGGCTGTTTATGAAAGCAAGGACCTGAAACAATGGTACGGCCCGAAGCATATCTTTACCCTGCCCACCGATAACTGGATCAACGGCAAGATCTGGGCACCGGAAGTACATGCCTATCAAGGGAAATATTATCTTTTCGCTACCATTAACAGCGATATCATCTGGAAGAAAGCGGCTCCCGGCGAGGTGCCTTATACCTTCCGGGGCGTGCAGATCTTCGTGGCCGACTCGCCAACCGGGCCGTTTGAGCCTTTCTGTAAATTGCCGGTCCTGCCAATGGACCAGATGACGCTCGACGGTACGCTTTGGGTCGAGGATGGCAAGCCTTATATGGTCTATTGCCATGAATGGGTGCAGATACGCGACGGCGGAATGAACCTCGTCGAGCTGAAACCGGATCTTTCAGAGCGTAATGGTGAGATCACACGCCTATTCCACGCCTCGAGCGCGCCATGGTCCACCGGAAGCGATCCGGAACATCCGGAGCGTTCCACCTATGTGACGGACGGCTGTTTTCTCTACCAGACCAAAAACAAAAACCTGCTGATGATCTGGTCGAGCTTCATGAACGGTGAATACGCCATCGGCATCGCCAAATCATCAACAGGCAAGATTACAGGGCCCTGGATACAACAATCGGAGCCTCTGTTCGACAAGAACGGCGGACACGGCATGATCTTCCGCTCGTTCGACGGCAAGCTCTACATCACCTTCCACCAACCAAACAGCCCAGCCGGACTGGAACGGGCCAAACTGTTTGAGTTGGAGGATACGGGCGAGACCCTGCGGCTGAAAAATCAATAAGGCTCTTTCGAGAAATCGACCGGGAACTGGACGCGTGCCTCGACCCGGTTGTTTCTCAAGCGTACCCAAGTCTCGAAACTCCGCTCGCCCTCTGTCAGCTCGATCACACGGGCACCATTTCCCCAAGGTACGTCCCAATAGACCGTCTTACCGCCCGTATAACGGCCATAGCCTAATAAAATACCTTTCCATGAGGTCACATAATCGTTGACATGATCGTGGCCCACGAAGACGCCCATCACGTCGCCCGCCTCCAGCATCGCCGTGAAAAGACCGGAATTGACCTTCGGAGCGCAAGCCGTCTCCTTACGGACACCGATCAGCAAAGCGCCCTCATCACGGGCTGCCTCGTTATACTCGGGCAATGGGATATGGAAGAAAGCCATCGCGGGCAACGGCTTACCGCCATTCGCCGCCTTGATCTTGGCGCTACTCTCGCGATACCAGGCCACCTGATCCGCCTTGATCCAGTCGTAACCCTCGACCGCCTTGTCCGGCGAATAGGAATGGCTGTCGAAATGATAGAGCGTGAAGGCCTCTTTCGAGCCATCCGAGCTCAAAATGGGTAAAATATAATTAGTCACGCCCGAAAGACCCTCCACGTGGCCTGTCAGGTTGCCCGGCATATCCTTGATAAACTGGAAAATCTCCTGTCGGGTCATACCCTGCTCATCGTCGTGGTTGCCAAACGTAAAAGCAAATGGGATACCCCGGCTGATCACCGGCTCGAAAGCCTTCTGGAAACAGGTCTTCGCGGGCTTTCCAAAGGCCACGTCGCCCGTGAAGATCACCAAATCCGGCTTCTCCGCATCGAGCACCTCACGCATTCGCTCGCCCGCAACCTCCGAGGCGTCGTTGCCCGGCACCCAATGAACGTCGGTAAACTGTACGATCTTGAACTTGCCATTCGCGTTAAACTTCAGGGAACGGGCGGTCGATTGATAGGCCTCGCTCGCCCAATAGGTCTCGGCTGGTGTCGTCGGCATCGCGGCTGCCGCGGAGGCCGAAGCTTTCGGCATTCCCAAAAAAGAGAGGGGCAACAAGGCGCCCGTCCGCGTTAAGAATTCTTTCCGATTCATGATATTAATTTGATTAGATTCCTGTAATCGCGAATTTATAAAAAACAAA
>USAD01000296.1 GCA_900552415.1 uncultured Parabacteroides sp. | reverse complement strand
AACCTTATCCGCGACGCTCGTACTTGCGAATAGGAACCTTACCGTCGAATGCCGCATAAATCGTATCGCCTACCTGAACTTTCAGGTCGATGCCCTTATGCATCCGACGGCGACGAGGGCCGAACTTAGAGGTGACTCGAGTCATCGTATCCAATGGGAAAACAAATGCTGAGCAATCAATAACGCAAGAATCCGGATAAGTTACCTTCATTCCACGGAACGGATCTACCCAATCGTTCGCCCAATGGGAGCCATATAACTCGTCGGCCGGGAACATCAAGTCCTCCTTTGCCTCCAACTCTTCCATCTCGTTTATCGCGGCCAATTCTTCGAGAACCAGATCTTTCTTGAAACCGACACGATCCGCCATCAACTCCGATACACGCTCGTTCATCAATTGATGGGAACCTTCGTTGGGATCATTTATCTGATTTTTCTCCTGTCCCTCGACAGTAGAAACGATTAGAATCGAACAGCAAATACTTAATAGTGTTTTTACAATCATTTGTCAGATATGTATTATTCCTTTAAAATCCGTTACGCTTTGTGTCTATTACACAGGCTAAAATGCCTCAGACCTGTCAAAGTTCGCAAATTAGATTTACCGAGCAAAATCAATTAACGAAATTTTTCCGTAATGGGAAGTTACAAGCACAACAGATATTTACTTAAATAACCATAAATCAACCGGATAAACCAAAACATGTTCTACAACATGTTAGCTTATTAAACCCCAGTTAACTTTCCTCTTGAACAAGAATCCCAGCCTTTCATTCAATATTCTATGTGTTTCGGACAATAATTCGGGATCCTCATCCAAAATGGACTGGGCCAAATCGCGGGCATATTGCAGGATCTGCCCGTCAGCGGCAAGATTGGCGATCTTCAGGTCGAGTCCCTCACCGCTTTGGCGTGTTCCCTCCAAATCACCATGTCCCCTGAGACGCAAGTCCGCCTCAGCAATCTCGAAACCGTTATTGCTGCTTACCATAATCTCCAACCGCTTGCGGGTATCACTACTCAATTTATATGAGGAGATCAAGATGCAATAAGACTGTTCAGCGCCACGGCCCACACGGCCCCGAAGCTGATGCAGTTGCGAAAGCCCGAACCGCTCGGCGCTTTCGATCACCATAACAGAGGCATTGGGCACGTTAACGCCAACCTCGATGACAGTCGTAGCCATCAGGATCTGCGCCTCACCGGAGATAAACTTCCGCATCTCCGCCTCCTTGTCGGCCGCCTTCATACGACCATGAACCATACAAACCTGATATTCGGGAAAGACCGACTTGAAGGTCTCGAAGCCTGCCTCCAGGTCCTTGTAATCAAGCTTCTCATTCCCCTCAATCAAGGGATAGACCACATAAACCTGCCGCCCTTTGCGGATCTCCTGCCGGAGAAACTCATAGAGCTCAGCCTTGCGGGTATCGTAACGATGAAGCGTCTTCACCGGCTTACGGCCCGGAGGCAACTCATCAATGACCGAAACATCCAGATCGCCATAAAGGGTCATGGCCAATGTCCGGGGAATTGGGGTGGCGGTCATCACCAAAACATGAGGCGGCACGGCGTTCTTCATCCAAAGACGGGAGCGCTGCTCGACACCAAACCGGTGTTGCTCGTCGATAATGGCCAAGCCCAAGGAGGCGAACTGTACCGTCTCCTCAATCAAGGCGTGCGTTCCGATCACAATCTGTATCTCACCATTCGCGATAGCCGGCAGGATCTTGTCACGCTCCCGTTTCCTGGTCGAGCCCGTCAACAACGCTACCTTTACCTCCATCCCTTTCAGGAACTCACTGATTGTCGCGTAATGCTGGGTCGCCAGGATTTCGGTCGGTGCCATCAGGCAGGCCTGGCATCCGTTATCGAGGGCCAAAAGCATCACCAGAAGACCTACAAGTGTCTTACCGCTCCCGACGTCACCCTGCAAGAGGCGATTCATCTGTCGACCACTGCCCATATCGGCCCGCATCTCACGAACCACCCGCTTCTGGGCATTGGTCAGCTCAAACGGCAAATGCTCATTATAAAAGGTATTGAAATAATCGCCTACTCTTGGGAATGGGATTCCCCGCAGTTTCCGTTTCCGATTGGTAGCCGTCCGGAGCATGTTCAACTGGATATAGAAAAGCTCCTCGAACTTCAGCCGCCGACGGGCCGCCTCAAGTGTCCGGGTATTATCGGGAAAATGGATGTGGCGCATCGCCTCCGAGAGGGAAACCAATCCGGTCTTCGCCAGCACATCAGCCGGCAAGGTCTCCGGCAAGGTCCAATTGATTCCGCTCAGCAGGGCATATTGCAGGTTCTGGATCGCCCGCGAGTTGAGGAACGCCCGCTTCATCTTCTCCGTCGTATTATAGAAAGGCATCAGGCCGCCCGCAAGTTGCTTCGCCTGATCGACACTATCCAGGTCCGGATGCGGGATGTTGTATTGATGATTGAAGGCGACCGGCTTGCCGAACACCAGATATTCCGTGTCGACCTTATATTTGCTGGTCACGAAATTCAGTCCCTTGAACCAGACCAGGTCAATGACGCCTGTCCCATCGGTAAACTTGCCCACCAATCGCCGGCCACTGCCCACGCCGACCGTCCCGAAACGAGTGATCCGGCCACGCAACTGGATATAAGGCAGGTTGTCCGTCAGGTCGGCCACCCGATAGATGCGGCTCCGCTCCATATATTTATAAGGATAGTAATTGAGCAGGTCCCAATAGGAAACGATGCCCAACTCCCGCTCGAGGATCTCCGCCTTCTTGGGGCCGACTCCCGGCAGGTAAACCACCGCCCGTTTCTCCAGCTCAAGCATAAGGATCCGGCATTCGTTTAGCGAACAAAGCCTCG
>USAD01000295.1 GCA_900552415.1 uncultured Parabacteroides sp. | reverse complement strand
AGATCCAACAACGGGCCTACATCGAGAATATCGAGGTGGCAGACAAGTTGATGGACGTGGGACATCGCTGCTTGATCCTCGCCATGGGCCATTACGGGAACTGGGAATGGTATTCCGCCTCCACCACCGTCTTTCGGGAGGTCAAGATGTACCAGATCTATCGTCCGTTGAAGAACCTGGCGGTCGACAAGCTTTTCATTAACTTGCGTACTCGCTTCGGCTCCTTTGGCATCAAGAAGAACGATACGATCCGTGATATTATCCGTGTCAAGCAATCGGGCGAACGCTCGGTCGTCATCTTCCTGGCCGACCAGACGCCGAGCCGGGCCAACCTGCATTACTGGACCAATTTCCTGAACCAGGACACCGCCATCTTGACCGGCCCTGAACGCATCGCCCGCAAGCTGGACCTGCCGGTTGTCTTCCTCGATGTCCGCAAGCTTGATCGGGGACATTACACCCTGCGCCTCGAACTGATTACGGAGCATCCCCGGGAAACCGCCGAAAACGAGATCACCGAGGAATATGCCCGCCGATTGGAGCGAATGATCCAGCGTGATCCCGCCTATTGGCTCTGGACCCACAAACGCTGGAAATATCAAAGAGAAAACAAGGAATAAGAACCGTAACATCATGGTACAATACGAAAACAGAAACGACGAGACTAAAGAAAAACGGGTGGCGGTCGTCATCCTCAACTGGAACGGCCGAGAATTGATGAGACGTTTTCTTCCTTCGGTAGTGGCCAATACACCCGATTGGGCAGACGTGATCGTCGCCGACAATGGCTCGACCGACGGGTCGATCGAGATGCTCGAACAAGAGTTTCCCAGCGTCGGCATTCTCTGCCTCGACCAGAATTATGGTTTTGCAGAAGGTTACAACCGGGCGCTCGACCGGATCGAACATCCCTATTGTGTCCTGCTCAACAGCGATGTCGAGGTGACGCCTCATTGGCTCGACGCCCCCATCCACCTGTTGGATACCGACACGACTGTCGCCGCCGTCCAACCCAAGATCCTCGCCTGGCACGACAAGCAGCGCTTTGAATATGCCGGGGCGGCTGGAGGTTTCATGGACCGTTACGGTTATCCTTTCTGCCGGGGCCGTCTTCTCTCTGCCGTGGAGGAAGACCATGGGCAATACGACACGCCGACGGATCTTTTCTGGGCCTCAGGTGCCTGCCTGATTATCCGAACCGCGCTTTATCGTGAGACGGGTGGTCTCGACGCGACCTTCTTTGCCCACCAGGAAGAGATCGATCTCTGCTGGCGCCTGCGTGCCCGTGGCCATCGACTGGTCTGTTTGCCCCAATCGGTAATTTACCATGTCGGCGGTGCCACGCTCGATGCCGATAATCCCCGCAAGACCTTCCTTAACATCCGTAATAACCTGCTGATGCTCTACAAGAACCTGCCGGACGATGAGCTAACTCATGTCTTCCGTGTCCGTTTCTGGCTTGACTACCTGGCGGCGCTCCATTTCCTGCTGACCGGCCATCCGAAGAACGCATTGGCGATCTATCAAGCCCGTCAAGCCTTCTTTCAGCTTCGCCCCCAATATGCGGGAAAACGGCTCGAGAATCTTGAGAAAGCGCAAGGCGGACAAATCCCCGAACAGATCCGTGCCAGCCTGATCGCCAACTTCTACCTGAAAGGGAAAAAGCGTTTCAGCGAATTGGTCAAGGCAACGGTTTAGGGGAAGAGAGTTATCAAATTGTCATTTTGTCAAAATACCCCCTTTTTCCTCGCGATATTTCGCCCCTGTGTACGACACACGAGCAAATACGCAATCCTGAAGGAGATAAACAATCACGCCATGTCAAACAAAGACGGACATTTATCTCCTTCAGTCAATATAAGGCCCAAGTAACATAGAGTAATTCTACCATAAAAAGTAAATCAGGAACAAAAAGATATTTCCAAAACGAACATGAATGAGGACAAAAAACAGCTTCAAAAATGTTAAAACAGGCCTCAAAAGAGCCATCCCAGAAGCACATACGATCGTATCGCCCCACACATACGACAGCATCAGCCGATATGTACGGAAGCGTTGGCCACTACCAACGTATGTATCCGCTTTTTCCTTCGAAGGCGAGTGCGGTTTTCTTCGGAAGAAACTCACGTTTTCTCCGAAGGAAAGTATCTTTTTGTCCGGACAAAATAATAACAGCCTTCATTTTGCCAACCTATTTCCATCTTAGAGCCCTCTTTCCTTCAAAACAGGCGTTAGCGAATTATTCCAAACCGACAACAAATGTCATTCAAACAGACGTTTTGATGACATATGAAATATTCATGTATATTTGCGCAGATACAACAATATGACCTGGAAGAAAACAAATATCATCATAGATGGCCAGACAATGGAGGTTCCGGCACCGGATATCATATCCGCCAGCCGTTGTACCGACATACCCGCGTTTTATGCCGACTGGTTCTTCCAACGGCTTGAAACAGGGTACTCGGTCTGGCAGAATCCGTTCAACGGGAAAAGAAGCTACATTTCCTATCAGAACACGAGATTCATCGTCTTTTGGTCGAAAAATCCCAAACCGCTATTACCCTATTTACCCTACCTGAAAGAAAAGGGAATCGGTTGCTATATCCAGTTTACGCTGAATGATTATGAGAAGGATGACCTGGAAACCGGCGTCCAGCCATTGAGGGAACGGATCGAGACCTTCAAGAGGCTTTCTTGCGCCTTGGGAAAAGAGGCCGTAATCTGGAGATTCGATCCACTGATACTGACAGACCGGATCACCACAAGCCTCCTGCTGGAAAAGATTGAGCGAATCGGGACGGAGATACACGACTACACGGAAAAACTGGTTTTCAGCTTTGCGGACATCAGC
>USAD01000294.1 GCA_900552415.1 uncultured Parabacteroides sp. | reverse complement strand
CCGCATTCGATAATCTCTATCGCCTGAAGCTGAAAAGCTATGGCGTAGGGACACGCCCCGATATCCTCTCGACCGATCCGGAGATTCCCGGCCTCCGGTTTCATAATCGCCTGACAACGCAAAACCGCTCCACGGACAGCACGCTGATCCTCGGAGCGCCGTTCGACAACGAACGCTATCTCTACGGTGCCGTTCCCGCTAACCGTCAACAGGTAGTCATCAAAGGCGATATTCCCGATCCGGCCCTTTTTCTGGCGACCTACCTGACTGAGGCACTCCAGGAACAAGGCATCCAGACAACAGGAAAGCCCGGCAACTATCGCCTGTTGAAAGAGAAAAAGCATTGGCCGACCGGCAAGCGTGTAGAATTGGTAACCACCTGGTCGCCTCCCCTGTCGGAGCTTATCCGGGTCACGAATTTCGCCAGTCATAATCTCTTCGCCGATGCGTTGCTCAAGACACTTGGCCGCCAATATCCGCTGAAAGAGGGCGAGCGGATCAGCTATTTCAGCCGGGGCGTAGAGATCATCCGCCGTTATTGGAAAGAGCGAGGCGTCGATACCTCAACCCTCTGGATACACGATGGCAGCGGCTTGGCAATGGCCGACAAGATCTCCGCAGCGTTCCTGATCGGAGTCCTGGAAAGGATGGCGGATAACGATGTGTTCGTAGCGTCGATTCCCAAAGCTGGCATCAGCGGATCTGTCCGCAACTTCCTGAAGAAAACCAAGCTGGAAGGTGTTGCCCGCCTGAAAAGCGGCAGCATGAGCCGAGTCAGATGTTATGCCGGCTATGTGGATTATGGAAAGAAACGCTATGCCGTGGCCCTGTTCGTCAACAACCACGCCCTGACCAGTTCGCAGATCAACCAGCGGATCGAACGTATCCTTCTGGAAACCTTCTAATAAGAGATTAGAGCTTAATGATCGAACGACGGGCCAGCAGGTCGAGGAAACGTTGCTTATAGTTGTCCGAGATGGGAATATACTCCTTTCCGTAGACGATGCGGTTGCGCTCAATCACCTTGATATTGTCAATATTGACGATGAAAGAGCGATGCACCCGCACGAAACGGGAAGGCGGCAACGTATCTTCCATCAGTTTCATGCTCATCAACGAAAGAATGGGTTTCGGCTCGTCATCCAGATAAATCTTGATATAATCCTTCAATCCCTCAATGTAGAGAATCTTACGTAACTCTATCTGCAAAAGGCGGTATTCGCTTTTCACGAAGATACTTTCCATATCGGTCTTACCGCCTCCAGCAGGAGTAACATCGCCCTCACGAGATTGTTGATCGTGTCTCAGCAACTGGAACCAGGCAAGCGCCTTGTTGGTCGATTGCAAGAAATCGGCATAACTGATCGGCTTCAGGAGATAATCGAGCGCATTCACCCGATAACTATCGACAGCATACTGCTCAAAGGCGGTCGTAAATATGATTCGTGTCTCCGCAGGCAAGACTTTCGAGAATTCCAAACCATTTAATTCCGGCATCTGGATATCCAGAAACAGGAGATCGACGGGATGATCCGTCAAGTCGGACACGGCGTTGAGCGCACTGTTGTATCGTCCCGCCAAATCCAAATAAGGGGTTTTCTTCACATAGCTCTCCAACAGGCTTACCGCCAGGGGTTCATCATCAATAATAGCACAGCTTAAAGTCATTTCTCATTATTTAAATCAATCGATAAATAGGCCCGATAGTGATCACCCTCTTGTCCATACTCAAACGTGAATAAGCCTGGATAGAGCAATGAGAGCCTTTTCCTTAAATTGGTCAATCCGATTCCCGACCCGCTCTTGTCAGAGGCGCCATCTTTCGGGAAGAAACTATTCGTTATCAAACATTCCAAACGATCGTCAACCTGCGTAATGCCAATAGAGACAAACGAAGGTTGATTATTGCTCACGCCATGCTTAAAGGCATTCTCAACCAAAGAGATGAAAAGCAAAGGGGCAATCATCTTGTCCGGATTCGCGCAATCGATTCTCGTATCCAACCGGACATGTTCCGGCAGCCGGATACGCATCAGCTCTATGTAGTTTTTCAGGAAATCCAAATCCTTTCCCAAAGGCACATGCGTCTGGCTGCTCTCATAGAGCACATAACGCAAAAGACGACTCAGATCGTGCACCGCATCCTGTGCCCGTTCGGGACTAAATGCGATCAGGCTATAAATATTATTCAACGTATTGAACAGGAAATGGGGATTCAACTGGCTCTTCAGATTCTGAAGCTCTGCCTCGGCTCGCTCCTTCTCCAACTCACGTTGCAAAGCCTCCACCCGATACCAACCATCCGTCATCTTGATCGCCACGCTCAAGGCGGCTACCAATAAATAGATACCACCATTCACCATAAAGAAACCAACCGTCATGTTCCAGGTCTTTGGTGGACGAGGCGGACGCGACTGATGTTCTATCTCAACAGGCTCGGGGAACAAATCCATCAGCAAATGAACAGAAAACATGGTAACCAATATCAGCAGTAAATTGATCAACAAGAATTTTCCTCGCTGTCTGGAAAAAAGATAACGTTTTACCAACCAACAATAGTTCACATAAAAAACAACCATAAACGAGATTGGGATGATAAACGACCGGATACACTCAATCTTATTGTCGGGCACCTGCGATTCTTTTCCCGTGAAGAAAAAAGGGAAACTGAAGAACAAGCCCCACCCGACAATATGAATAAGCATCTCAACCCCTTTTACTCGCGGGGTCATTGGTGTCTCTATCTTATTCGATTCTCTCATAATTCCTACCCTTGCCTTATCGCGAATATAGCGAAAAAACGATGTTGTCACTCATAGCGGATCGCCTCGATCGGATCCAATTGCGCGGCTTTCTTAGCCGG
>USAD01000293.1 GCA_900552415.1 uncultured Parabacteroides sp. | reverse complement strand
TCGCCACACAAAATTGTGAGAATGAGATTTTTAGCGGCAACGAATATGCCCGGCGGTTCACGAACTGGTGGCGATGCCTGGGATTCCGGTCGGCGGAAAATATCCGCAAAGTGAACCTTAGCCGCGGTGATCGCTTGTTAAGCCGCTGTGAGACACGAGCCAACCGCTCCTCGAAGGTGGAGCAGGCGATGGAGGTAAGCAAGCAGGTCAGCGAGAACGTGAAAAAGCTATTGGGCTATGTATGAAATTTTGACGTGACGCGGCAGGCGATGGAATGGCTGCTGGTACGCTATTTCGACCGATTGATCACCAGTGGTCAACAAACGATCACCTTTTGACACGTTGGTCAACTACGCCCCATCCGGTGGAAGCTATATTCGCAACGAATTCACGGACAATCTAATTTTCCACACAATGGCACAAGGTTACAAGCTGGTAGAGAAAAAGAATCTGGGTAAGGACTCGGCGGAGCAGCCGACCAAGGTGTACGCCATCCCGAAGTACAACGGTTACACGGACATGGATTCCCTTTGCAAGATGATCGGCGCACGAAGCACGGTCTCGAGCGCCGATGTCAAGGCGGTGCTCGACAGCCTCAACTTCGTGCTCGACATGGAACTGCAGGCGGGACGCATCGTGCGGCTCGGCAAGTTCGGAAATTTCCGCCTGAGCCTCTCGAGCGAGGGCGAGAACGACAAGGAGGGCTTCGACCGCTCCATGATCGTCGGGGCAAGGGTGATCTTCACGGCGTGGCGCAATCCATCCATCATCCACAGGCTGAGGGCATGGGTCCTCAGCCTGTTCGGGAAACAAACTAAAATTCCACGACCTTATCAATTTTGAGTATCCTGCCGCTTTCTCCATCCACCAACTTATACTGAATTTGCCGGATACCGCCTGTCGGTTCCGCGTTACTGTCACCCTCCTGATAGATCGGGAAACGCTGACAAAATGTATTTTCAACAATAGCCATCTCATCATGCCCCATATAGCCCTTGTTTACCTCGTTGTTATCCGATATCTCGGGCAGATATACCTGACTTACGGACTTTCCGTTATTTACGGAGTAACCTATAAATTTCCCGTAACTTCCACTACCATCCGAAACCAGATAAACAAACACCTCCGGATAACTGTCTATATTCAGGTCGCCTATCTCCGCATTGACAACCGTATATCCGGTTATATCATGATACAACGCCTCGTTGGACACACTCAAGCCAGAAGGTTGAATAACAAGACTATCACCTTTTACACTCACCTTAAAAGAGATCTCGCTTCCGGGATATGTCAGTTCCGTATCAAAACTCTCCTCCTGCCTTGTTGAATCAATACTATCTTTAACTATCGAATCAGAAACACCGCCTTTCTCACTCTTGCCAAACGAACAAGACATCAGCAAGGCACATAATACAAATGAGCTAATTCCCCTCATGATTTTATTGTTTATAATCGTAATTTATTTTTTATCACGCATTGATATGATCACAAATTTGCTGGATTTCATTAATCAATCTGGAAACATGAAAACCATCACAAACAGCATGGTGTACTTGTATGGAAAGCGGTATTAGATATTTACCATCTTGCTGAAAGTACTTTCCATAAGTGAAGATAGGTAACAAATAACTCCCATCAGCGAATATATTCAGGTTGAAACCCGTAAAACCAGTCCAAGGCAATGAAGAGATGGGAAAGGTATTAGCCGGAGTATTTGGCTTTGCGTCTATGCCGTAATTGCTACCGAACATCTCAATATCCCGTTCATAATTAGAAAGAAATTACATGAGATCATCATTCCACTCCGTCCACAGATTGGAAAAGGTTTCATTCTCCTCATGAAAAACAGTATAACACGGCAGTAAGGTATCCCACACCCCCAATTCTCCCTTGTCATTAAGGGCAGTCCGGAACTCCTCATGATTATTTACCCCCTTTGCCAATACATATAATCAAAAGAGGATAAAGTTTCGTACGATTCCTGTTTTTAAACGCGATAACCTCGGAGATATCGATGTTTACGGTAATGCTGTATGTACACCGTATCTGACTGAAATAATGATCAAAATATGGTTTTCTTTTCCAAGTATCTTTGTCTATAAGTTTAAACATAAGAATTACATTCCTTTAACAATCAATTCCTAGAGTCTAAGGCAACTTTATGCCACAAGGCAATAACAACCATATCATAGCATTAGGGCCGCACGAAATGGTGCGGCCCTACCAGAATAATTTCTTTTTGAGACGAGGCCATTTACAGATGGATCTCGATCGTGTAAGAGGCGTCGAAAACCTCACCGGGCTCGAGGCGGTTCACCCAATCGCGGTCCTTATACTCGCCCGAGTAGTTCACACGGTCGCAACGGCCATACCACGGCTCGATGCAGACGTAGTTTGTGTCAGAGCCGGTATATTTGCTCCAAATGCCCAAATATGGGAAATCAGCAAATTTCATAGAAATGACATGGTTTGATTTTTTGCTGCGAATGCTGACTTCGCGCCGAACGCAGTCATCCAAAATCAGCGCATCCAGTTCAAACAGCCCGCTGGACAAAAACAGCTTGCCGTCCTGCAGCGGTACCGTGCGCTTGTCCTTGGTAATCATAAGGCTCTCATCATTGATGAGCGGATAAATCGCATCACCGGAGCCAAAATCCAGGTAATAATCTTCCATGATTTCGTCAGGTTCCAACGCAACGTTATACGCATCGTGTCCGCCGACTTCATAGTACATCTCGGTATCGCCATGATTGGCCGTGATGTGCTGTTTTTGCAGCGTATTTCCCTCCAGCACATATCGAACGGTAAACGCAAAATCAAACGGATACATCGGTTTGGTATATTCATTTGGCGTCAGCGTAAACGCCAGCGTG
>USAD01000292.1 GCA_900552415.1 uncultured Parabacteroides sp. | reverse complement strand
AATGTCTAATTTTAAAACAAAAATCGTCAATGATCGGTTCTTGATCTCCTCGAATTTATAATTATATTGCCTCAGCCCCATATTCCAGCATTCCATATAAAAGACCGGTTTGCCGGTAATCTGTCCCGGACCATGATAGGTGATATCGCCCCCTCGACTGACATGATAAAAAGTAATGCCTTTCTCACGCAATAAAGACTCAGGTATCAACAAGTTCGACTCCTTTCCATGCTTGCCTATCGTCAAGACCGGCTCATGCTCGCAAAAGAACAGATGATTCTTTTCCCCACCACCTTTCGTCTTGGAATCCACTAGCTTGTCGAACGCAGTTGTCTGCAGTTCCAGAGCATCCGCATACGGGATCAACCCCAAATCATGAAATTGAAAACACGCCATACTATTCCTTAATTATATATTACCTCACGAACCGTCCACGTACAAGACTGACCGAGGATATCGGCTCGCCATTTCTTTCTTTTCTTTCCGCTTCCTTTCTTGCTGTTCACACCAGGATCATATCCCATCTTTATTTGGATCAGCTTATCCATCAAAGAAAGGATCTGTCGCTGCCGTTTAAGCATATACGCCGAAGGCTTGGCTGAATTGAAACGCCTTGGATTGGGCAATGTCGCCGCGATCAAGGCCGCCTCATTCCTGGTCAACTTATAAGCGGGTTTCTTGAAATGCGCCTCCGCTACCGCCTCGGCACCAAACAGGCCACGTCCCATCTCGATCGAGTTCAGGTAAACTTCCATAATACGCTCTTTCCCCCAGATCCATTCTATCAACAGGGTAAAATAGGCCTCTATCCCTTTCCTCAAATAGCTTTTCACGGGGAAAAGGAATACATTCTTGGCTGTCTGTTGCGAGATCGTACTGGCACCACGGACCCGTTTTCCCGCTTTCGCCTCCGCACGGGCCTTCTCGATCTGCTTGAAATCAAACCCACTGTGCTCCAGGAATAGGTTATCCTCCGACGCGACCACAGCCTGTACAAGAGGTTGGGCAATCTTTTCCAACGGGACCCATTGATGACAGATCTTAACCGGCTTATCCGCCTGCCATTGCTCAACTTGCCGGACAAGCATCAAAGGTGTATAATAGACCGGGACGAACTTATAGACAACTACCGCCAATATGCTCGACAAAAAGAGGAACAACAACAAGTTCCTCACCCATACCAGACACCGCCTTATCAATCGAACTCCCATCCTTGGCTCACCGTTTTTAATTCCCCTCATACTTAAAGTAACCGAAATCGGCCACCGCCTTCGAACGTGACGATCCGGATACCGCATACAATCCCAAAACAACCCCAGTAAAACCACCGGCCGTTTCCGAGCTCAAATAACGGGTATTCATCTTGCCCAGCTCATGGAACTGCCCCTCTTCAGTATAACCGAAATAATAAAAATCCATATCCGAACGAACTTCCAGTTCCACATTCTCCGCAGTACGTAAAGGCTGTACCTTCTCAATATGGGTCATCTCGCCCAACTTATAACGCAAAACAACCGACTGTCCTCCTTTCTCTTCTTGGCGTACAAACAGATCATAATGCGAATGGAAATCCATAAAAACAGAGATACCGGCCTCATCAGCAACAGAAGCGTCACGCAAGGCAACAGCTGTCGCCGCACGCATATTAAAGTGCTCTTGACGCAAAGCCACAAACGAAGGACTCTTTCCTGCACTTAAATCCACAGAGGTCGCTTTCAAACGTAACTGTCCCGTTTTGGTAAAGGAATAATTCTCCTGAACCGGATTCTGCAAATAGATCCATTCCGGAGATAATTTCCCGGCCTCAAAAGTAATTACGGATGGGCGTTTCTCAACAGGACTCAATGGCAAAGTCGGCGCATCCATCTTCAAGGCGATCGTTCCATTGCCATTCACCACAGGCCAAGCCTCCTTATCCCAACGCACAGGAGCTAAATAGGTCTCACGTCCTAACGTATGATGTGATCCCGGCATGACACGATAAGCCAGGCAAACCAACCACCAAGAGCCATCCGCCGCCTCAACCAGATCAGCATGACCGGTTGCCTGGATCGGATTGGATTGCCCAACAACATTAGCGTGTGTCAAGATTGGATTGGCAGGATTACCAAGGTAAGGACCATCGATATAACGACTACGGGCAATCGTCACACTGTGCGCGATCTCCGTACCACCTTCTGAGATCAACAAATAATACCAACCATCCTTCTTGTATAGATGTGGTCCTTCCGGATAACGACCACCCGTTCCTTCCCATATCCGTCTGGACGGCGTGAGTTGCTTGCCACTCTTCGGATCAATCTCGCATAAGTTAATGCAATTGCCCGGATTACTTACCATATAACATTTACCATCCTCGAAATAGAGTGAAGGATCGATACCTCCCTGCTCCAACCAAACAGGCTCCGACCATTCCCCACGAGGATCGGTCGTATACACCAAGAAATTACCTTTATGGGAAACGTTGGTCGTAATCATATAATAGGTCCCCTCGTGATAACGGATCGTCGGCGCATAAATGCCTCCACCCGAATTGGCTCCACTCAAATCAACCTGCGACTCTCGGGAAAGGCAATTTCCTATCTGCTTCCAATTCACCAAATCTTTACTATGAAACAAAGGAACACCAGGGAAATATTGAAAGCTGCTATTTACTAAATAATAATCGTCGCCAACCCTACACACGCTCGGATCCGGATGAAAACCGGGAATCACCGGATTTTGATAGCCTTGCGCCATTGCCCCCGAAACAAGAAGGAATAAAGCGACCACGCTAGATAAAATGTTTCGCATAACCATTAAATTTAAGTATCCTGTTTACAGACCTCAAATATAACTTATTTTCATTTATGATAGAAACGACCAATAGCCCCTAACTATTTTTTTC
>USAD01000291.1 GCA_900552415.1 uncultured Parabacteroides sp. | reverse complement strand
CGGCGGCTAATGTCGGTGTCCAGATCAACAACATCAAGCCGGTCAACAAGGGCGAGGTTGTTTGGACTGTCAACCCGGACGACGTGATCATCATGGGACGTCTCTTCAACAAGGGCGTGGCTGATTTCAGCCGTTTGGTTGTCCTGACAGGTTCAGAGACCACAGAGCGTGGTTATATCAAGACAATCGCTGGTTGTACGATCGAGAGCTTGGTGGCTGGCAAGATCATGGATAACGGACACATCCGTGTGATCAGTGGTAACGTGTTGACGGGTTCCAAAGTCGGCAAGGAGGATTATCTGCGAGCTTATGACAATCAGGTGACTGTTATTCCTGAGGGCGACGATAACGATGAGTTCTTTGGCTGGGCTGTCCCTGGATTCAATAAATATAGTACAAGCCATTCCTATCTGACTTGGTTGATTGGCCGTAACAAGGAATATGTGTTGGATGCCCGTATCAAAGGTGGTCGTCGTGCGATGATCATGTCGAACGAGTATGACAAGGTATTCCCAATGGATATCCTGCCGGAGTATTTGATCAAGGCTATCTTGGCGTTCGATATCGACAAGATGGAGAACCTTGGTATTTACGAGGTGGCTCCCGAGGATTTCGCCTTGTGTGAGTTCGTCGACACGTCGAAAATGGAACTGCAGAAGATCGTACGCGACGGATTGAACTTATTGTATAAGGAAATGAATTAATAACATCAAAAAACATAATACATTGAAAGCGTTAAGGAATTATCTCAATAAGATTAAGCCTAACTTTGAGGAGGGAGGTAAGCTGGCAATGTTCCGTTCTGTGTTTGACGGATTCGAGACTTTCATGTTTGTTCCGAATACGACATCGAAAACAGGTGTTCACATACATGATGGCATCGACTCAAAGCGCACGATGACCGTAGTGATTATCGCCTTGTTGCCGGCTTTGCTTTTTGGTATGTACAATGCCGCATCACAACATAACTTGGCCATTGGGGCCGATCCAGGATTCTGGATGACATTCATTTATGGCTTTTTGGCCGTGTTGCCGAAGATCGTGGTCTCTTATGTTGTCGGTCTGGGAATCGAATTCATGGTGGCCCAGTGGAAGAAAGAGGAGATCCAGGAGGGTTTCTTGGTTTCCGGTATGCTGATCCCGATGATCGTCCCGGTGGATACGCCGCTTTGGATGATCGCTGTCGCGACGGCTTTCGCGGTCGTATTCGCGAAAGAGGTATTTGGAGGTACGGGTTACAACGTGTTCAACGTTGCCCTTGTCACGCGCGCGTTTTTGTTCTTCGCTTATCCGACGGCCATGTCAGGAGATCAAGTGTGGGTACGTACGGCTGACACGTTCGGTTTGGGCGCTGGTCAGGTCGTGGATGGATTCTCTGCCGCAACTCCGCTGGGTATTGCGAAGATTGCGACAACCACTACGCCTGATTACCCGTGGAGTTTTTGTGATATGGTAACTGGTCTCATCCCGGGATCCATTGGCGAAACGAGCGTGATCGCTATCGCGATCGGTGCCGTTATCCTTTTGGTGACGAACATCGCAAGCTGGAAGACGATGTTCTCGGTGTTTGTAGGTGGCGCTGTCATGGCATTAATTTTTAATGTCGCAGGTCCGGATACCGCTACTGCCCAGATGCCTTGGTATATGCATCTGGCGTTAGGAGGCTTCGCTTTTGGCGCTGTCTTTATGGCTACAGACCCCGTTACTTCAGCTCGTACTGAAACAGGTAAATATATCTATGGTTTATTAGTTGGCGCGATGGCGATCATTATCCGTGTATTGAACCCCGGTTATCCGGAAGGCATGATGTTGGCAATTCTTTTGATGAATGTATTTGCCCCGCTGATTGACTTCTATGTTGTTGAAGCTAATATCAATCGTCGTTTGAACCGTGTAAAACTGAATAAATAAGATAAGGAATATGGCTACAAAGAAATTTAGATGTAAAGTATGTGGCTATGTCCACGAAGGTGATAAGGCTCCGGAAAAATGTCCGGCATGTCAAGCTCCCGCTTCTGAATTCGAGGAAATAAAAGAGGATACAGCTCCCGCGAAAAAGGGGATAGACCGTAATAGCAACGCTTATACGATTATCTATTCCGCTGTTATGGTAATTCTTGTCGCTGTGGGATTGGCCGCGACCTCTCAAGCGTTGAGACCTCTTCAGAAACAGAACGAGGATAATGACAAGCGTCAGCAAATCTTGCGTTCTATCAACGTGACGGTAGCGGCCAACGAGGCTGAGGCCAAATATAATGAGTTAATAACAGATGCCTTTTTGATCAATGAGAATGGTCAAAAAGTAGGTGATGCCGCCGAAGCTTTCGCAGGTGAGAAAGCGGGTTATCCGGTTTTTGTCGCGACTGTTGACGGGCAGACTAAGTACATCATGGCTTTGAACGGCGCGGGTTTGTGGGGACCGCTTTGGGGATATATTTCGGTTAATGATGACAAGAATACTGTTTTCGGTGCCGATTTCAGCCACCAAGGTGAGACTCCGGGCCTGGGTTCTGAAATCGCTACGCCCGCATTTAGCCAGCGATTCCTAGGAAAGAAATTGTTCGTGGATGGTGTGTTCAAGTCTATCGCGATCGTGAAGCCCGGGAAGAGTGTCGAAGGCCAAGATTATGTTGATGGCATCTCTGGAGGTACTATTACAAGCCAAGGCGTCCACAAAATGCTTTTTGATAGTCTCAAAAGCTATGAGAAATTTTTAACTTCAAATCAGTAAACGAAAATGGGATTGTTATCTAATAAGAATAAAGAAGTATTAGTTGGCCCGTTGAGCATTAACAACCCGGTGATTGTCCAGATGTTGGGTATTTGTTCGGCGTTAGGTGTAACTTCTAAATTGGAACCGGCCTTGGTGATGGGTATTGCCGTAACGGCCGTTGTCGCTTTCGCGAATGTGATTAT
>USAD01000290.1 GCA_900552415.1 uncultured Parabacteroides sp. | reverse complement strand
GAGTCGAGGGCTGACAATGTCAGAATGGCGAACGCTATCAGTAAGATGGATTCAAGTAAGATCGTATTGTGTTCCATCTCCTTGGACAAGAAGGAGTCTATTTTTTCCGAGACGGTCAAGATCGACCGATTGGATGAGGCTTATCAGTTTCACGAGAATTTGGGTGAGGATTCTGAGATATTCAAGAAATATCGATTGGATCGCGGGTTGAGGAATTTCTTGATTGACGGTGAGGGCACGGTTATCGCGTGCGACGTGACACCGGATCGGTTGAGTGAGATCCTGAGCCGGAACTAATGTTTATTATTCATGCCGAGCCCCGAATAACCATTCCGGTTATTCGGGGCTCAGTGTTTTTTATGTGTTACTTGATCATTATAATGGCCTTTCCGCTTTTTATTCTCCTGATAAATTCCTATATTTGTATTAATCATATTAAAAAAATAATAACAATCTTTTTCCGATATCGATAGGGCCGCATCGCCTCAGTCTATACGGTTCCCTTTCGGTTCGATTGAACGCCAAATAGTTGGAGTCTTGTTGTTCGTAGGGATGGGCAGGATCGGTGTCTGGAAAGGCTTAACATGCAATTATGAAAAAATTTTTAAAAGAAACCGTGCCGGCCGGTTATGCCGTTTGCCAATGTTCCGATTGCCCGAGAGCTTCGGTTTGTTTACGCCAAATTGCTTATTCCTTGTTAATCGATGATGAGAAAACCGTTTTCTTACGCTTGATTAAACCCCAATGTTGTAGCCAGGATGAGCGTTGCGCCTATTTCCGTGATTCCACTCCGGTTGTTTTTGCCCGTGGATTCGTAAATTTCCAGGAGCGGATGTTTCCTAAGCAATATGATCGTTTCATGACAAAATTGATCGCCCTGTTTGGGCGTAATGCCTATTTTGAGCGTCGTAGGGGACAACGTCCGCTTCCTCCGGAGGAGCAGGCCGCTATCCTGTCTGTCTTGCGTGAGGTTGGAGTGGATGCGGAGTACCGGTTCGATGCTTACGAGGAGAGGACTTATTGGTGAACAAGTTCGGTTATTATGCCAGTACTATACGGTCGGTACTCCAGTACTTCTCGGAAAGTACTGGAGTACTTCCTGGAGAGGACTGTAGTACTTTCCGAAGAGGACTGGCATTTGGTACGGAGGCATCAGTGTATGTATCTTGATGGAAATTATAGGCATGAAGGAGAAACCGGGAGCGTATGTATAATCTTTCGCTCCCAGTTCTTTTATTACATCTCCAATATCAAGATCTCTTTCGACGATAAGGAGAGCTCTTTTTGCAAGGGGATCGTACGGTTGGTCAGGATATCCTTGCCACTTGTCTTTCCCCGAAGGATCTCCGCATAGCGGTCGAGTGAGAGGTTGACGGGCTCGTCCTGTCCGTTCATGATGACGATGGCACTACGCTCGCCAAGGCGGCGCTCATAGACATAGACTCCGTTGTCAGGCATGAAATGTTTCATCCGACCTTGGGCGATCACGTCGTTGCCCTTGCGCCAGTGGAGAATCGTGCGCAGGAAATTCCATGCCTCGTTTTGAACAGCGCTTCTTCCCTCTGCGGTGAACTCGTTTCTCATGTCACCCGGCCAACCGCCAGGCACGTCGAGGCGAACGTAGCCATCGCTTTTCGACTTATTACCGTTCATCAGCAACTCCTGCCCGTAATAGAGCTGCGGGATGCCGGGGATAGTCAGCAGGAAGGTCATGCCCTGCTTGAAGGCGTAGAGATCTTCTACGCTCTCGGGCAAGGCCGGCAGGAAGCGGTCGGTGTCGTGATTCTCGAGGAAACGCAGGACGTGATAGATGTCCGGATAGACAAAGTCGTAGCACATGTGCTCGAAAATAGTCTGCAGGCCGCCCTTTTTCTGGTGGAACGCCTGGCTGGCGATGCCCATCAGCCGGAAGTCCATGACCGTTTTCAGGCCCGAGTCCTCGCCGTCGAAGTTGAGCCGGCTGCCCTTTTGCCAATAGGCGGAGCCGATCGTGTAGTTCATCCAGGCCTCGCCGACGATGTTATAGTCGGGGTATTCGGCCTCAACCGCCTCGCACCACTCGCGCATCATCGTCTTGTCGGCGTAAGGATAGGTATCCTGCCGGATGCCGTCGACGCCACTGTACTCGATCCACCAGATCGAGTTCTGGATCAGGTATCTCGCCACATGAGGATTCTTCTGGTTGAGGTCGGGCATCGAGGGGACGAACCAGCCGTTCAGCATCCGGTCGCGGTCGTAGTTGGACGCGTAAGGATCGAAATAGACCTCCTTGTCGTGATTCGTTTGCACGTAATTGTCCAAGTGATTGAACCAATCCTTGCTCGGGATGTCCTTCATCCAGGGATGATCGCTGCCGCAGTGGTTGAAGATCATGTCCATGACGACCTTCATGCCCCGCCGGTGGGCGTCGTCGATGAGGTCGACATATTCCTCGTTGGTGCCGAAGCGCGGGTCCACCCGGTAATAGTCGGTTGTCGCGTAGCCGTGATAGGAACCGCCTTCCATATCGTTCTCCAGGACGGGGTTGAGCCAGATCGCCGTGACGCCCAAGTCCTCGATATAATCCATGTGCTGTTTGATGCCGGCCAGGTCGCCCCCGTGGCGGGCGTTGGGGTTATCGCGGTCTACCTTATAAGTTTGCCGCAGGGGGATCTGGTCGTTGTCGGGGTTGCCGTTGGCGAAGCGGTCCGGCATGATCAGGTAGAGGACATCCGATGAGTCGAAGCCCTTGATCCGCGTCGCGTCGGGCTTGCGTTGCCTCAGTTCGTAGGCATGGCGGATGTTTTTCTTCCCGGAAGAGAAGGTAATGTCAAACTTACCTGGTTTGGCGCCGGCCACGTCGAGATAGACGATCAGGTAGTTGGGGCTCTCGAGAGCGACGCTGCTCTTGATCTTGATGCCAGGATAATCAACAATGGGGCGGTAAGTGGCGATGTTATCGCCATAGACCATTAATTGCAAT
>USAD01000289.1 GCA_900552415.1 uncultured Parabacteroides sp. | reverse complement strand
GCTTATACATACGTTCGTGTGAGCTTATATAAACGTTCATGAAGACCGACACGTGCGTATGTGAAAGTTCACACATACGTACGTGTCAAACCGCTCATAAAACAAGAACGCCACGGCTTATTCCCTGAACGGAACAGCCATGGCGTTTTTTACTTATTTCCAATAAGATATCCGTTCTTAACGGAAATCTTTCAGTTTTTTCTTTAACTCTTGTCGTGCGAAGAAGATCCGGCTCTTGACTGTTCCCAGGGGAACGTCCAATGCCTCCGCTATCTCATTATACTTGTACCCACTCACGAACATGGAGAAAGGCACTTTCAATTCCTCGTTCAAGCTCTCGATCGCCGAAGTGATCTCCTGGATTTGGTAAGCGCCATCAGGATTGTCAAAGCCAGAGTCATTCATGATATCCAAATTGTAGAGATCAATATCTTGATCCACTACTGTTTGTGTCCGGACAATCTTATGGTAATTATTGATAAAAATATTACGCATGATGGTCAAAACCCATCCCTTGAAATTGACATTATCGACAAATTTTTCCTGATTATCCAGAACCTTCAGCGTTGTATCCTGCATCAGATCTTGAGCATCATTCTTGTCCGCTGTCAAAGTGAGCGCAAAATTCATCATATTCTCTTGCAGGCTCAATAATTTTTTCTGAAATTGCAACGCGTTCATAATACTTAGTGCATTAAATTGTAAACACTCTTTTTAATTCATCCGTCAGTCCTGATCATCGGTGGCTAAAGGAATCTTATCTCCTCAAAGGCCCCGTTTTCACACTACCGGATGTCACAAAGATACGATAATATCTTTATATTGTTCACTCTTTGTGAATAATTAATAGCTTAATTTCTAAGATTATTTAGAAAGAACTAACAAAATAGAAAAGCGTTTGCCAAAAGAGGGCTTTACAAGGGAATCGTAAGTGAACATGGTTATAAATCAATAAATTATCACAGCATCAAACAAATATTTTTTAACAGATGAAACGTTTTTACATCTTATGCCTCATACTCGCTTGTTCAAGTATCCTAACCAATAGGGTTTGGAGCGAAGAAAAGCCCCTGATCTATCAAGTTGAGATCAAAAAAGAGATCAGCAGTACGACGTGGATTTACCTGAAAAACGGGTTTCAGGAGGCCAACAAGCTGAAAGCGGCAGCGCTCCTGATCGACATGAATACTTACGGAGGATTGCTCGAGGCGGCAGATTCCATGCGAACCGCCATCCTCTACAGCCCAATACCGGTTTATGTCTTCATTAATAATAATGCCGCTTCGGCCGGTGCCTTGATATCCATCGCTTGTGATGGAATCTATATGCGAGAGGGCGCAAGCATCGGCGCGGCAACCGTAGTTAACCAAACCGGCGAGGCTATGCCCGACAAATACCAATCCTACATGCGCTCCATGATCCGGGCAACAGCGGAGGCACACGGTAAGGACACGCTAGTTCAGGCAGGCGATACCGTGATCAGCTGGAAACGTGATCCCTTAATCGCCGAGGCTATGGTAGATGAAAGGGTAGCTATCCCTAACCTGATAGACAGCGGGAAAGTTCTCACCTTCACGGCACATGAAGCCCTGAAACATGGTTATTGCGACGGTATCGCCCAAAGTACGGATGAGGTGATTACCCGCTACCTGGGTTATACGGATTATCAGACTAAAAGCTATGAGCCTGAGTGGACGGATGATTTCCGGGGATTCCTGTTGAATCCTGTCGTGCAAGGTCTTTTGATATTCATTATTATTGGTGGTATCTATTTTGAGATGCAGACACCCGGCCTGGGCTTCCCGTCGTTGGCTGCCCTTATCGCGGCCATGCTCTATTTCGCTCCTCTTTATATTACAGGATTGGCACAAAACTGGGAGATCCTGGCCTTCATCATTGGAATAATCCTGCTCTTGCTGGAGATCTTCGTCATACCGGGCTTTGGGATCGCAGGCATTAGTGGGATCGTCTTGATCATTGGCGGATTGACCATGAGCCTCATCAACAACAGGGATCTTGATTTCGAGGGTGTCACCTCTGCTGATACCGGACGGGCCGCCCTGACCATCCTTCTCAGTCTGGGATGCAGTTTCGTTATCCTGGGCTGGCTATCGAACCGAATCGGCAGTAAGGGACCATTACGACGTCTGGCGCTTAACACGGACCTGGAAACAGCGGTCTCCGCTCCCAAACAACCAGACTTGATCGGCGAGAACGGAACAGCCATCACCGTCATGCGACCCTCCGGAAAGGTGCGCATAAAAGACAAGGACTATGACGGGATCTCCGAGACCGGATTCATCGAGGCCGGCACAAGTGTTCGGGTAACAAGAGTGGAAAATACCCAAATTTACGTGGAGAAAAGCTAATCGATCGCCGGACGCTCCTGGCTACGGTAAACCAACCGCTTATCACGCAAAACGTATTCCAGCATATCCATCGCCAAAAGATCGCTGATGATATTGCGGGCCGTATAATAATTGATGTGCGCCACCGAGCAAAACTGGCGAGGCGTGATGTAATCATGGGCATCCAACCACGAGAACAGCTGTTCGACCGGCTCACTCACCTTCAGCAAGACACCTTGTGAATTCCGCCTTTTCTTCCACGAGAGCACCAGGATCTCATTAGCCAGGATGTTCTCGTCGGCCACCCGGATATAAGCCATATATTTGTCGTCCTTATCGGGAGCAAGATAGGGTTTGTTGGCTCCAGGCGCCACATAGACCTCAAGAACACTTTTCCCATGCAATTCCCAACGCTTGGCGGTAAACGGGACCGAAGGACGGGTGTACATCGTCGAGGCGGCCTCGATCATATAATACTCCTCCTCGCTCCTCACGCCCGAGATCGCCCCATTATCCTTCACGCCAATCAGCAGGCGGCCACCGTCCGTATTGGCGAAAGCGCTCAACGTCCTCGCGATCTTCTTGCTGTCGCTCACCTCAAACTTAAAATCCTGTTGCTGATGCTCGCCTTGGCTGATCAATTCC
>USAD01000288.1 GCA_900552415.1 uncultured Parabacteroides sp. | reverse complement strand
CGTAACGTTTCTTGAAATTATTGATATGGTTCCTTTTCTGCTGGAATTTCTTTCCACGCAAGAATTCCAAATCTTCTCTCAGATAAATATAATCGAAATAATCCCGTTCCGGAATATACATGAATCGCAAAGGGAAAAGAGCCTCCAAACGCTCTTTAGCGTCGGGGGTTATCCCCAACAGGCATAAAGGATGGCCATGCGCCAAAGCGTCCTCCTCCAACAACCCGATCGCCTTACCGAGATCTCCTTTCCCAACCGGCATCATATATGCGAACCGACTCATCTCCTCGATCTTGAAGCGGATCAGCAACTGGTCCTCAGCAACGGTGAACTCACTGTCATAAAGGAATCGCCAACTGCACATGTTAGCGAAGGAGAAATCACAATTCTGGAAATCGCTTGGCCAGGTAAAGGAGGTGATCAACGCCTTATCCCCGATCTCAATGGGCTTGAATGTCAACTTACCCATATAATATCAGGCCTTCCCCTCCAAGCTAAACAGGTAACGGATCTCGTCGGCCCAGATCGACTCATCGGGTGTCTCGAGAATCAAGGGGATGCCATTGAAACGCTCGTCACGCATGATCAGCTCGAAAGTAGTTGTTCCCATAACACCTTTCCCCAGGCTATCATGGCGGTCGACTCTCGTCCCCAACTCTTTCTTAGAATCGTTAATATGCATTCCTCTCAGATAGCGGAAACCGATAATCTCGTCAAAACGACGGAACGTATCCGTGAAACCCTCCTCGCTCTTAATATCGTAGCCAGCGGCCAGAGTATGTGCCGTATCCACACAAACACCAACCCGGCTCTTGTCCTCTACCTTGTCAATGATATGGGCGATCTGCTCGAACGTATGTCCGAGGTTTGTTCCCTGACCGGCAGTATTCTCGATCACGGCGCAGACACCCGTGGTCTGTTCCAAAGTCCAGTTGATTGACTCGGCGATACGGTCGAGACACGCGTCGATCGGCATAGCTTTCAGGTGGCTGCCCGGATGGAAATTAAGCAAGCCCAATCCCAGTTGCTCGCAACGGCGCATCTCGTCAAGAAAAGCCTCGCGCGACTTGGTTAATCCCTCCGTCTCCGGATGACCCAAATTTATCAAGTAACTGTCGTGTGGCAGGATCGCGTCAGGCAAGAAGCCATACTCCTCACATCTAGCCTTAAAGAGCTCGATACTCTTGGCTGGCAGCGGAGCCGATTTCCATTGCCGCTGGTTACGGGTAAACAGGGCAAAAGCGTTCGCGCCTATCTCATGCGCATGAACGGGCGCGTTCTCCACACCTCCGGAAGCGGACACGTGCGCTCCCACCAATTTGATATTCCTTCTCATACGTTATAATATATTACTCTTCCAAATCACATCCCTTAAAGAAAAAATCCTTTTCCGCCCGCTCTTGCGGCATGGCGAAATAAACGATATCGGCACGAGTACACAACTCTCCTTTCGAGTCGTAAATCTCCGTTTCGATAAAGACGGCGGCACGCTTCCGCTCCTTGATCCGTCCACGGACCGTCAGGAACGGCTCATTGGTCGATATGCTTTTCAGGAAACGTGCGTCAAGGCGTGAGGTTACGCCCGCAGTCTGCAGTTTCCGGAAAACGACCCAACCAGCCAACTCATCCATCAAAGTCGATTGGATTCCGCCATGCAACGTATCCAGCCATCCTTGATAACAAGGCTCGGGTTTCCAGGTAGCCACGACATCATCGCCATCCTCAAAGAATTCCAGGCGTAAGCCATACTCATTATCCGGCGCGCAGCCGAAACATTTATAACCATCCAACCCGACCCAAGGGTTCTTGATCTTTTCCATAAAACAGTGATTAAGGGGAATTGTTCCCGTTATAGGTAAAAAAAGCCAGCTACGAAAGCTGGCTTTACAATAAAGAATGTAATATAAAAATACGTGAAGATGTTATCCCTCATATTCTGGCTGCAGGAAATCGACGAAACAAAGAGCCGCCAATGCCGTGCCATATCTCTTCTCGATCGTGATCCCCTCCGTGATGAAGTTCAACTCACCCAGATAGTATTTGCCATACGTTTTCTGGTGGAGATCATTAATGACCCGGATCAAACGAGACTCCAACTCCTCGATACGATAACGGCCACTGACCTCACAAACCAAGCCACCAACCTTCTCGTCGAAGTTCTCATCCTTATACATCCAGGCGTAAACCACACCAGCAGACACGAACTCATCCTGATATCCATGAGATACAGCCATGATCGTCTTCATCTCGGAACCAAATGGAGGAAGATCAATATCATCCATAGTTACCAAATGGGCCGTGGCCGGTATAACTGACGAATAGGTCATGATGTTAAAATCCGAGATACCGGCATCATAAAGGGCCATGTGGTAAGAGCCCGCGTGCTTCTCCAGATCAGACTCACCACTTCCTTTCGTAATAAAAAAGGTGTTTGGAATCAAATTCCCAACTTTCTTTACCATCTACAAAATATGTTTTACAAATTAATAATGCCACTATTTAGCGCTACAAAAGTAAGAACTTTATATGTATTATTCCCACAATTTTCCATAAAACTTTCCACGATAACCCTATTTTCATCTCATCGAAACAATAACGCAACATTTTCAGGGTCTCATCTGTTTTATTTATAACAAGAAACGGATCCCTGGGACAAGGTTCACGCCCCAAGGATTGCCGCACTATCGTGAACCGCCTTTTAATCCATATTATTATGAAATTCGAGTTAATACAACTGCCCTACGAGGCAAATGCCCTCGAGCCCGTCATCAGCGCACGGACCATCAGTTTCCATTACGACAAGCACCTGAGAAATTACGTCAACACGCTCAATAAACTCATCGAGAACACGCCGTTCGAGGCAATGTCGCTCGAGGAGATCGTCAAGCAGTCGGATGGCCCCATCTTTAATAACGCGGGGCAAGTCCTGAACCATAATCTTTATTTCACCCAATTCTCGCCAACGCCCAAAGCGCCCAATGGCAAACTGGCGGAAGCGATCAACAGTCAATGGGGATCTCTGGAGAATTTCCAAAAGGAATTCAGCAACACTGGCGTCACCCTGTTCGGGTCCGGC
>USAD01000287.1 GCA_900552415.1 uncultured Parabacteroides sp. | reverse complement strand
GGTGGTGTGAGAGGTCGGTAAACATGAAAATAGGAGATAAACACCTATGATTAGTGTTTACCTCCTACTCGATTTATTCGGTATGTCTTCTTATTAGATGGAAGAGATCTTCAACGTATCCAGCAGGTCTTTGTTGATCGGCTTGTCGTTCTTGATCGCTTTCGAGAAGGGTACATAGACGATCTCGTCGTTCTGGATACCCATCATGACGTTACGTTGGTCGTCGAGCAGGGCATCGATTGCCGCAACACCCATGCGGGTTGCCAGGATACGGTCTTGTGCCGTAGGAGAACCGCCTCGTTGTAAGTGTCCTAAGATAGAGACACGCACGTCGAATTGTGGATATTCCTTCTTCACGCGCTCCGCTACGCCCATGGCGCCACCGGTTACCTCGCTCTCAGCGACAAGGACGATACTACTGTTCTTGGATTTACGGAAACCGGTCTCGATCATCTCGGCCAGTTGGTCTTTCTCCAGGGAGATCTCCGGGATGATAGCTGCCTCAGCGCCAGAAGCGATCGCACCATTCAAGGCCAGGAAGCCGGCGTCGCGGCCCATTACCTCGATAAAGAACAGGCGGTCGTGAGATGTCGCGGTGTCGCGGATCTTATCGACACATTCCATGATCGTGTTCAGTGCCGTGTCGTAACCGATCGTGACATCCGTACCGTACAGGTCGTTGTCGATAGTGCCAGGAAGGCCCACAATCGGGAAATTGAATTCTTGGGCAAAAATACGCGCTCCGGTCAGGGTACCATCACCACCAATAGCGATCAACGCGTCAATGCCGTGCTCTTGTAGTTTCTCATAAGCTTGCTTACGGCCTTCGGGAGTCTTGAATTCCGGACAGCGTGCGGTCTTCAGGATCGTACCTCCACGCTGGATGATGTTACTGACATTTTGGGTCTTGAACTCCTCGATCTCATCAAGGATCATTCCTTTATAACCACGATAAATGCCTTTCACTTTTATGCCATTATAGATGGCGGAACGAGTGACGGCACGAATGGCCGCGTTCATTCCTGGCGCGTCACCTCCTGATGTTAAAATTCCGATACATTTAATATTAGACATAATGTCATGCTTTATTTAGTTCGTTACAAATGTAATAATTATTTATACACCAACATAAATTGTGCCACAATCTTTAACGGGCTTGTGTAGTTTTGATGGAAAACGTTACAATTCGCTCTTGTTTACCGACTTGATCCGTTCGGCTACCTCTTCCATCAGCCATTTGGGTGTTGAGGTCGCGCCGCAGACACCGACCTTCCTCACCTGCCCGGGCAAAGGGCGGTCTATCTCGTTGGCCTCGGAGATAAAGTAGGTGTTGGGGTTGGCCTTGCGGCATTCCTCGAACAGCATCTTCCCGTTAGAGCTTTTCTTGCCGGCAACGAAATAGACCCAGTCGTGGTTCGAGGCGAACGCCTTGATGTTGGGAAGCCGGTTGGCTACCTGGCGACAGATCGTGTCGTAGTATTCGAAGACGATATCTTCCGCCATGCGGCTCTTGATCTCCGCTACAATCGCTTGGAAACCGTCCAAAGATTTGGTTGTTTGCGAGAAAAGGTAGATGGGGCGATGGAAATCCAGGCGGTCCAGATCCTCTTTCCGCTCAATCACGATGGCGTTACCCTCCGTCTGGCCAACCAGGCCGTTTACCTCCGCATGTCCTTTCTTGCCGTAAATGACCAGCTGGGCACCGCTCCCCTGGATCTTCTCTTCGTAACACTTATGGATTTTTCGTTGCAGGCGCAAGACGACCGGGCAGGTCGCGTCGACGATCTGTATCCCGTTGCGCCGGGCGATTTCATAAGTGGAGGGCGGCTCGCCATGTGCCCGGAGAAGCACCTTTTCCCCTTTCAGTTGGCCGAACTCCTCATGCTCAATGGTGCGCAGGCCCATCTTCTCAAGGCGCTCAACCTCAAGACTATTGTGCACGATATCTCCCAGGCAGTAAAGCCTGTCGCTGTTCGCCAGCTCGCGCTCGGCGCTCTCGATCGCCGTGACGACCCCGAAACAGAATCCCGAACTCTTATCGATCTCGACTTCTAGCATGGCTCGGATGGTTTAGGGGCGGTTGACTGCCTCGTTGAACTTATCGAGCAACCACTGTTTTTGCTCGGCGATGGTCATGTTCGAGTTGTCGAGTACCAAAGCGTCGTCCGCCTGGCGCAAGGGGCTTTCCGCACGGGTCGAGTCGATCAGGTCGCGCTTACGGACATTCTCGAGTACCTCCTCGTAAGAGACCTCTTGTCCTTTAGCCTTTAACTCATCCACACGGCGTCGCGCACGAACCTCGGGCGAGGCGGTAATGAACAGTTTCAGCTCGGCGTCGGGGAAGACAACCGTACCGATGTCGCGTCCGTCCATGACAATCCCTTTAGCCTTGCCCATCTCTTGTTGCTTGGCGACAAGCGCACGCCGTACAAAACCCAAAGCGGCAATGGCACTGACGTGATTGGCGACCTCCATGCCACGGATCTCCTCCTCGACATTCTCCCCATTGAGGAGCGTGACCGCCCGACCTATAGTCGGATCGTATTGGAACGAGATCTGGATCTGTCCGATCGCTGCCTCAAGCGCGGGCTCGTCAACCTGTTCCTCCTTGAAGAATCCGTGACGAAGCGCATAGAGCGTGACCGCCCGATACATTGCGCCCGTATCAATATAGGTATAACCGACCGCTTTGGCCAGGTCTTTCGCCATAGTGCTCTTTCCGCTCGACGAATGGCCGTCGATCGCTATAACAATTCTTCTCATATATCTAATCGGTTGAAGTTCTACCTCGCGAAAATACGAAACTTTACCCAATTCGTCCCGCTCGCCCGGCTTTTCTTGGGCAGCCTAAAGATTACGAGGGGGCGGAAGGATACGTACGTATGTGTCGGCTTACACGTACGTATGTGTGAATCCGTACGAACGCTCGTGTCGGCTGATACATACGTTCGTGTCAGCACACACATACTATTGTGTCCGACAGGGTGTTCGCACAACCCTTTTCCCACCCTTGATAGGCCCATCCATATATTAATGTACACGTACATTAATATAATGTAAATATGTAGGGACGCACCCCGGTGCGTCCGCT
>USAD01000286.1 GCA_900552415.1 uncultured Parabacteroides sp. | reverse complement strand
ATAGTCGAGGTTGGCCCGCAAGGTTTCCCGGTGTTCCGATTCGTAGGCGCGGTGTCCCTGTTGCCGTTCGCCCTGGAGCGACATCAGGTCGTTGAAGAAATATTCCAGTGCGTTGCCTCCATATTTATAATAGGCGCTGGCGGAGATCTCGTGCCCCTTGTCGTTGAACTTATGCTGTACGGACAGGCTGCCGAGACCGATATTCTCGTCATTGTCGTAGTCGTCGATGCTGGTGTAGCGTGTCGTGACCGGCGATCCGCCTTTCAGCGTGATGGTCTCCTCGTAATTCATCTCGCCTTTCCGCTTGTTGCCGCCGTAGCCGCCTTCCAGGTCGAGCGTGATGGTCGTCTTGGGCAGGCTCAGGCTCCAGCCGCCTTTCAGCGTATAGTGGTAACTGTCGCCCGTTCGGGGACCGATAGCGTGCGAGCTGGTGGTTTGGTCGCCAACGATGGTCAGTTTCTCCTGGTCGAAATCACTCTTACGCATCCGGTCGGTCCATTGTCCGCCCACGTACCAGCGGGAACGGGCGTTCTGTTGGGTGAGAAGGAAATCCACGTGGCGCGAGAGCCAGGTGCTGCCCGACAGGTTGATCATGCCGCTCAAGCCTTGGCGGGAATGTTTCTTGGTGATGATATTGATAATGCCCACGTCGCCTTCCGTGTCGTGCTTGGCCGATGGCGTGGTGATGATCTCGATGTTCTCGATATGGCCCGCCGGAACCTGCTCGAGCGCTTGCGTACCGGTAAAGACGCTGGGCTTGCCGTCGATGTAGACCAGGAAGCCGCTGCTGCCACGGAAAGTGACGTCGCCCTCGGCGTCTACACGGATTGAGGGCGTGTTTTCCAGCACATCAACAGCCGAGCCACCTCCGGCCATCATGTTGGAGGTCGCCTCTACCACCTTCTTGTCCAGCTTGTAGACCAGCTGCCGTTTGGAGGCGACAACCTCTACCTCGGCGATGCCGACCTCGAGCGGTTTCATCATCAGGTCACCCAGGTTGACAGGCGAGCCGTTGGCTTCGATGTCTCGTTTGCTCAGGATATCGTAGCCGACCAGTCGGGCCATGATGGTATAACGTCCTTTCCCGACCTGCTCGAAGCGAAATTCGCCCCGTTCGTTGGGAAAGGTTTGCTGGATCGGTTTGGAATTACCGGTCTCATACAGGAAAATGTCCGCGTAATCGATGGCTTCTCTACTCGAGGCATCGAGCAGACGACCGTGTATTTGGGCAATCGCCATTTGGCTTATGCCGGATAATAAGAAGAGAATAAAGTAAGACCACGCCCTTTTTGCTTTCATGATATTATCGAGATTTAGATTTTAAGGTTATACTCTCTAACGCGAAGATAGGGCTTCAGGTTTAAAATTCCTATAATCATCTGTTCCAAACTGCCCTTGGTGCTGAAATAATGTTAAACCTGTGAAGAAATATGATCAAAAACTATGCTGCATAACATAAAGTGCCTATATTTGCATCGTGTTTTTCATGGTATTAGATTTAAGGTTAACAATGGAAATTGGCTGTCCGTGAGGATGGCCTTTTTTTGTGCCCTTAAATTTGCTACATTTGCCTTGGTGTATTTATACTTAATCTATAATATTATGAGAAACTGGAGATTTTACGCGGGTCTTGCAGGCATGGCCCTGACTTTGGGTATGGGTTTGCCTCTTAATGCCGGCAATCATGGTCGTGTGACCGTTCATGAGAATCAACGATTTTTGCGATATGAGGATGGGACGTCTTTTTTCTATTTGGGCGATACGGCCTGGGAGCTGTTCCATCGTTTGAATGAGGACGAGGCCCGGATGTATCTTTCGGATCGGGCCCGTAAAGGTTATACGGTTATCCAGGCGGTGGTGCTTGGTGAGTTGGATGGCTTGCGTGTACCCAACGCGAATGGCGACAGGCCTTTTCTTGATGAGGGTTATTCGGAGCCGAATGAACGTTATTTCCGGCATGTGGACCGGTTGATTGATATGGCCGACTCGTTGGGGCTTGTGGTTGGTCTCTTGCCAACCTGGGGTGATAAGATCAATAAGGCCTGGGGCGTTGGTCCGGTGATTTTTACGGACGAGGCGAAGGCCGAGCGTTATGGCCGGTTCCTGGGCGAGCGCTATCGTGATCGTGAGAATATTATCTGGATCTTGGGTGGCGATCGTGATTTTACCGGTTATGAGGCGATTGTACGGGCGATGGCTCGAGGTGTGGCGACGGGTGTCGGTGGGCCGGCCGGATTATTCTAAATGTTTGATGACGGTTCATCCGTGTGGCGGGCTGAGTTCCTCTAAATGGTTCCACGATGACGAGTGGCTGGATTTCAATATGCAACAGAATGGCCATTGTTATGAGAGCGACAGCTGGCAGAAGATCGACGCCGATTATCGTCGGAAGCCGACCAAGCCGGTGCTCGATGGTGAGCCCTTGTACGACGAGCATCCGATCTGTTTCGACCGGGAAAAGCATGGCACGTCGACCGATTTTCATACACGCCGTTATTTTTATCATGAGGTTTTCTCGGGTGCTTTTGGCCACACGCAAGGTTGCCATGCCATTTGGCAAATGTGGGCACCGGGTCGTGAGCCGGTGAACGGGCCGTTGAGGCCGTGGTACGAGTCGATAGGCCTGGCCGCTTCCTACCAGATGGGTTATGGGCGTGCGCTCATGGAAAGCCGTCCGTTTTTCAGTCGTATTCCCGCTCCGGAGTTGCTGAGAGGGCAGGAGCTTGGCGAGCCTCGGCGCTTTTCGGCCACGAGAGACGAGGCTGGCACGTACGCGATGGTCTACTCTGAGTTTGGTGAGCCTTTTTCGGTGGATTTGTCCCTCTTGTCAGGCCAGGAGATCCAGGCTTGGTGGTTTGACGTGCGTTCGGGAAAGGCATTTTCCGCTGGTTATTTTCCCCGGGAGGGCGTGAAACGCTTCGTACCGCCTACTTCCGGAAGGGGGAATGACTGGGTTCTGGTGTTGGATGATCGGGCAAAAGGTTATTCCGCGCCAGGCACTTCAGGTTCAGGAATGTAAATGGATGTAAATATTCAGCTCTCTAAGGCTGGATTTATGAAATAAATATTAATACCGAAGAAAAACATGATCAAAAACTATGCTGCATAACATAAAGTATCTATATTT
>USAD01000285.1 GCA_900552415.1 uncultured Parabacteroides sp. | reverse complement strand
AATAGTCCGTGCCCCTTTTGGCTTTAGGGCCATCTTATGGGATGACCCTATTGAATGGGGATTACATACGTTCCGGAACGTCGATACCCAGAAGGGCCATACCGCTCTTCACGATCTTAGCTACATTGGCCGACAGGACTAGGCGGAAGCGCTTCAGGTCCTCGTTTTCCTCGCGAAGGATAGAGAAGTCGTGATAGAACTGGTTGTATTCCTTAACCAGGTCGTAGACGTAGTTCGCGACACAAGCCGGGCTGTAGAGACGTCCGGCCTCCTTGACGATTGCAGCGTAGTCGGCGATGGACTGGATCAGGTGTTCCTCCTTCTCCGAGATCTCGATGCCGTTAGGCAATGTTGTTGGCAATTCGATGCCTTGCTCGGCCGCCTTACGCAACACGGAGCGGATGCGGGCATAAGTATATTGGATGAATGAGCCCGTGTTACCGTTGAAGTCGATAGACTCTTTCGGGTTAAAGGTCATGTTCTTGCGCGGGTCAACCTTCAGGATGAAATATTTCAGTGAACCAAGACCGACAATACGGGCGATCGACTCGACCTCCTCCTTGCTCATCTCGCCACCTTTACCCAATTCGTTGGCGATATCGCGTGCGGTGTTGATCATCTCTTCCATCAAGTCATCGGCATCAACAACCGTACCTTCGCGGCTCTTCATCTTGCCCTCAGGCAGCTCGACCATTCCGTATGAGAAATGGGTCAGGTCCTTTCCGAATGAGAAGCCCAGCTTGTCCAGCAGGATAGAGAGCACCTGGAAGTGATAGTTCTGCTCGTTGCCGACCACATAGATCATCTTGTCGATAGGATAATCGTCGAAGCGGAGTTTCGCCGTACCGATATCCTGGGTCATGTAGACAGATGTACCGTCCGAGCGTAACAACAATTTCTCGTCGAGTCCCTCTTTTGTCAGGTCTGCCCAGACAGAACCGTCCTCACGACGGTAGAAGATTCCCTTCTCCAGGCCTTCCAATACCTTCTTTTTACCCTCAAGATAGGTTTCAGACTCGTAGTAGATCTTGTCGAACCCAACACCCATCATCTTGTAAGTCTCGTCGAAACCGGCATAGACCCAGCTGTTCATCATTTTCCAGAGCTGGCGGATCTCCTCGTCGCCCGCTTCCCATTTACGAAGCATCTCCCGTGCCTCGTTCATGAGCGGAGAGGCAGCCTCAGCCTCCTCTTTGGTCATGCCTTGTGCCTCGAGCGCCGCAGTCTCCTCTTTCAACTTATTGCTGAATAGGACATAGAAGTCGCCAATCAGGTGATCGCCCTTCTTTCCGGCCTTCTCAGGTGTGATACCTTCGCCCCATTTCAACCAGGCGAGCATGGATTTGCAGATATGTATACCACGGTCGTTGACGATGTTGGTCTTGACGATCTTGTTACCATTCGCCTCAAGGATCTTAGCCAGGCTGAAACCCAGAAGGTTGTTACGAACGTGTCCCAGGTGAAGCGGCTTGTTGGTGTTGGGCGATGAGTACTCGATCATGACGAGCGGCGATTGCTCAGTGACCGGGATGATGCCGTATTTGTCTTGGCCGTTGATCTCGTTCAGCAGGTCGATCCACGGCGCGCTGGCGATGGTGAGGTTCAAGAATCCCTTGATCACGTTGAACTCGGCGATGGCCGGCTCGTTCTTCACCAAATAGTCGCCCAGCTCTTGGGCTGTCTGCTCAGGTCCCTTTTTAGATGCCCGGAGGAAGGGGAAGACAACAACAGTCAGATGCCCCTTGAACTCCTTCTTGGTTTTCTGCAACTGGACTTGGCTTTCCGCCACGTCCGCGCCATATAACTCTTTGACTCCAGCGATAATCGCTTGGGTAATCCGGTGTTCGATAAACATACTTATTTCCTGAAATTAATGTTTTTGTCCTATTGCTCGCGAATTTACATAAAAAAAGGACATGCGTGAAATCATGTCCTTTTTCTATCGTATTGAATGAGAACTTGTCTACCTCTTTTATTTGATGAGATCGTTCAGTTCGGCGCCTGGTTTAAACTTGATGGATTTGCGTGCGGCTATCTCAATCGTCTCTTTGGTGCGTGGGTTGATGCCTTGCCGAGCGGCTTTCTCTATGACACTGAATGATCCAAAGCCCAGTAAGGCCACTTTGCCACCGGCCTTCAACTCTTCAGCGATGGTCTCGAAAAAGGCCTCTACCGCCTTTTTGGAATCTGTCTTGCTCAAGCCTGATTTCTCGGAAACGGCGTTGATAAATTCTGTTTTGTTCATGTTGAGGATGTTTATTTAGTTAGACAACTACCTAGGATGGTAGATTTGCCAAATGTACTTCTATTTTAGTAGATTACAAAAAATATATCCCTGTTTTTTCTCTCGTGCGCCATTTTTTTTTCGCGGCCTTTTCGATTTGTAGTCCAATTGGATGCGAAACGGGTTGGAAAGATCGTTTTTGTAGCTATTCGGGGATCTCTATTGGTTTTTTTGTATCTTTGTCGGGTATATTGTTTATGAAATGAATAAAGTATGATGAATCAGACTAACTCCGGTTTTTTGAGTAGTATTCCGATGGTGACAAAGAATATCATTATCATCAACTTGTTGATGTGGGTCGCTAGCTTGACCTTGCCAAAGGTTGGTATTGACCTGGTCGATCTTTTGGGACTTCACATACCGGGCGCTAAGGATTTTAAGCTCTACCAGATTTTCACTTACATGTTCATGCACGACACCCGTTCGTTTACGCATGTCTTTTTCAATATGTTCGCGGTTTATATGTTCGGACGGATCTTGGAGAATGTCTGGGGACCGAAACGTTTCCTGACCTTCTACCTGGTGACGGGTATTGGTGCCGGATTGATTCAGGAGGTGGTTTGGGCTATCAATTTGTCGGATGTCCTGATGGCGGAACAGGATCTGATCAACCTGAATGGTTCGCAGATCTTGGCTAAGTCCGATTTCCTGAACTATTTCGTGACGATAGGCGCTTCCGGAGCGGTGTTCGGTATCTTGCTGGCGTTCGCGATGTTGTTCCCGAATGTTCCTTTATACTTGATGTTTATTCCCATCCCGATCAAGGCGAAATATTTCGTGATCTTCTACGGTCTGGCTGAACTTTTTATGGGAGTCGCTAGCTTTGGAGGCGATACGGTAGCCCATTTCGCTCACTTGGGTGGTATGTTGTTTGGCTT
>USAD01000284.1 GCA_900552415.1 uncultured Parabacteroides sp. | reverse complement strand
GGGAGATCATCGGCAAGCTGAAGGCGTTGGGCGCCGAGGGCATCCTGGTGCTCCCGATCGAGAAGATGATCCTTTAATTTATCGATAACAGGTTTAATAGCGAGAGAAGATGGAGATTATCAAATATCCGGGAAGAGACTCATGGCAAGGGTTGCTGAAGCGGCCGGCCATGGACGTGAGTACCCTGTTCGGTACGGTTCGTGAGGTGATGGACTCTGTCCGGACCAGGGGAGACGAGGCGGTCAAGGATTATGAGAAACGGTTTGACCACGTGGCGCTGGAGGACTTGATGGTCGCTGAGCGGGAGATCGAGGAGGCGGAAAGCCTGGTCGACAACGCCCTGAAAGAGGCGATCCGGCGAGCGAAGGCCAATATTGAGGCGTTTCACGCGGCACAGAAATTTGAGGGCAAACGGGTGACGACCACACCGGGCGTCGTCTGTTGGCAAAAGGCGGTGGCGATCGAGAAGGTCGGACTTTATATCCCGGGCGGGACGGCGCCCCTTTTCTCGACGGTCCTGATGCTGGCGGTGCCGGCCCGGATCGCCGGTTGCCGGGAGATCGTCTTGTGTACGCCGCCGAACCGGGAAGGCAAGGTGCATCCGGCCATCCTTTTCGCCGCCAAGGAGGCGGGTGTCCATAAGATCTTCAAGGCCGGCGGTATCCAGGCGATCGCCGCGATGGCCTATGGAACGGAATCGATCCCGAAGGTCTATAAGATTTTCGGTCCCGGTAACCAGTACGTGACCGCCGCCAAGCAGTTGGTGAGCCTCAAGGAGGTCGCGATCGATATGCCGGCCGGTCCGTCGGAGGTGGAGGTGATCGCCGACGACACGTCGAATCCCAATTTTATCGCCGCCGATTTCCTGTCGCAAGCGGAGCATGGCGTCGACAGTCAGGCCCTTTTGGTGACCGACTCGGAAGGGATCGTGGATCCGGTCGTCGAGGCCATCGAGCGGCAGATGGGTGTGCTGCCACGCAAGGAGATCACCCAAAAGGCATTGGAGCACAGCCGGATCATCGTGCTGAAGGACACGGAGGAGGTGATTGAGTTCACCAACCTTTACGCGCCTGAGCACATGATCATCCAGACGGCGGATTACGCGGCGATCGCCGAGCGGGTGGAGAACGCCGGAAGCGTTTTCATGGGACCTTATACGCCTGAGAGTGCGGGCGACTATGCCTCGGGCACGAACCATACTTTGCCGACCAACGGCTACGCAAAAGCATATAGCGGCGTGAACCTGGACAGCTTCATCAAGAAGATCACCTTCCAGGAGATCACGTCGGAGGGAATAAAATCATTAGGCGATACGATACGGGTCATGGCCCAGAACGAGAGCCTGGAGGCGCATCGTAACGCGGTAACTGTCAGATTGAATACGTTATGAGAGAATTGAGAGAACTGGTCCGGCCCAATGTCTGGAACCTTAAACCCTACTCGTCGGCGCGCGACGAGTTTCACGGGGAGGCGTCCGTTTTCCTGGACGCGAACGAGAATCCCTGGAACAGCCCCTACAACCGTTATCCGGACCCGATGCAATGGGCGTTGAAGTCGCGAATCAGCGTTTTGAAAGAGGTGCCTTTGGCATCGATCTTTCTGGGGAACGGCAGTGATGAGGCGATCGACCTGGTGATCCGGGTCTTCTGCGAGCCGGCAAAGGATGAGATCCTGTCGATCGCGCCCTCTTATGGCATGTATGAGGTCAGCGCGGAGGTCAATAACGTGGCTTTCCGGAAGGTGATGCTGGATGAGCGTTTCCAGCTTGACGCGGAGGCGTTGCTCCGTGAGGTGCGGCCGGAGACGAAGGTGATCTTCCTCTGCTCGCCCAATAACCCGTCGGGCAACTTGCTGGACCGTGAGGCGGTCTGCCAGGTGATCGAGTCGTTCGACGGGATCGTGGTGGTCGACGAGGCCTATATCGATTTCGCCGGTGTTCCCTCGTTCACGCACGAGTTGCCGGACTATCCCAACCTGGTGATCTTGCAGACACTCTCGAAGGCTTGGGGCGCCGCGGGCATCCGTTTGGGCATGGCTTTCGCCTCGCCTGAGATCATTGGGCTGATGAACAAGATGAAATATCCCTATAACGTGAACCAGCTGACGCAAGAGAAGGCGCTGGAGCTGTTGGCCGACACGAACCGTTTCCAGGAGCAGCTGTTCAAGGTCCTGTCCGAGCGTGAGCGCCTGGCGGGCGAGCTGGCGGCGTTGGGACTGAAGGTCTATCCTTCCGACGCCAACTTCCTGCTGGTCGAGGTGGGCGACGCGAATGGCATGTATGATTATCTGGTGAATCGTGGCGTGATCGTCCGTAACCGCAACAGCGTCGCCAAATGTCTGGGATGCTTGCGAATCACGGTGGGAACGCCCGACGAGAACAATCAATTGTTGGACGGAATAAAGGCCAGGTTATGAGCAAGCAGGTTTTATTTATTGACCGCGACGGCACGATCGTAAAGGAGCCGCCCGTAGATTATCAGCTGGACAGCCTGGAGAAACTGGAGTTTATCCCAAAAGTGATCCGGAGCCTCTATTTTATCCGCAAGCACACGGACCTGGAGTTGGTGATGGTCTCCAACCAGGACGGGCTGGGAACCGACTCCTTTCCGGAGGAGACCTTCTGGCCGGCGCATAACCTGATCCTGAAGACGCTGGCGGGTGAGGGGATCGAGTTCGATGAGATCTGTATCGATTCCTCTTTCCCAGAGGAAAACTCGCCGAACCGCAAGCCGCGTGTCGGGATGCTGACGAAATATCTGGAGGGCGATTACGATCTGGCGAACAGTTATGTCGTTGGCGATCGGCTGACCGATATCGAGCTGGCCGCTAATCTGGGCGCCAAGGGAATCTGGCTGAGGCAGCCTGATGGCTCGGGCGAGGAGCTGGCGGCTTATCATCGTCCCTTGTCGCCCGATCTCGTCACCGACGATTGGGACCGGGTGACGGAATATCTCTTCGCCGGCGAGCGGACCGCGACCGTCAAGCGGGTCACCAAGGAAACCGATATCGAGATCCGGCTCAACCTCGACGGATCGGGGAAAACGATGATCTCGACCGGGCTGGGCTTTTTCGACCATATGCTCGAGCAGATCGGCAAGCATTCGGGGATGGACTTGAAGATCTTGGTCAAGGGCGACCTTGAGGTGGACGAGCACCATACGATTGAGGATACCGCCATCGCCCTGGGTGAGGCTATCGCCAAG
>USAD01000283.1 GCA_900552415.1 uncultured Parabacteroides sp. | reverse complement strand
CTGGACGTGAAACGGGCATGGGCTTCATTAGCCTCTATACGGGTGACGCAAGATAGTTTGGCAAATTATAGAGAACAGGTTGCCTTGGCACATAAGGTTATACCATACGGACAGAAGAGGATCGAGCAGGATTTCGTCTTCCCGATCGATGATCAGACGGTTTATTATAAGATAGAGGATATCCGCAGTCCTGAGGCTAGGTCATTGTATCAGAAGGTGATCAACCTGAATCGGCAAATCAAGGAATTGCGTGAGAGTCTTGATGAGCGTCGCATGGCGTATGCCTCAGGCAATGAGGCGAAGAAGGAGAGCCTCTCTGATGGTATCCTGGCGGATGAGCAGTTGTTGGAAGAGCTGCTTGGTCAGCCGGCCGGATTGGAGAAAGCGGCCCGAAATGCTGAGATTAATTATTTGAAACAAAACAGGCGTTGAGCTTATGCCGTTGTTTGATATCATAATTATCGCATTCCTGATGTTGGTCGCCATCGTGCTGGTCTTGGCGGAGATCTTTCTCTTTCCGGGTATTACGTTGGCGGGAGTAGGCGGTTTGTTGTTCGCTGTGGGCGGGCTCTATTTCGCTTATGCCTCTAGCGTGATGGTCGGTAACATCACATTGGGAATCTCTTTGTCGCTTTTTGTTGTCATTTTCCTTTGGATGCTCCGCTCTCGCTCTTTTAGCCGTGTGGCGTTGAAGACGGATGTCGATTCTCGTTTGACCTCCAGCCTTGAGTTGGGTTTGAAACCAGGCGATAAGGGGATAACCGTCTCCCGTTTGGCTCCGATGGGAAAAATCCGTGTGGGCAATGTTGTCACTGAGGCAAAATCTCGTGATGGTTTTGTCGACGAGAATACGCCCATCGTGATTGTCCATATTGAGAGCGACCTGATTCTTGTGGCAACTGAGAATATGAATTAACTATTAAACATAAATCTAATTTTAATTATGGAAACGGAAGCTACTTTTTTCCCGCTTATCCTGTTGGGAGCCGCCATTTTGTTGTTGGCGATCTTTTTCTATTACGTTCCCTTCCTTTTGTGGATATCCGCCAAGGTTTCGGGGGTGAATATCTCATTGATCCAGTTATTCCTGATGCGTATTCGTAAAGTGCCGCCTTATATCATAACCAGGGCGATGATCGAGGCGCATAAGGCTGGCTTGAAGACCTTGACCCGCGATGAGCTGGAGGCGCATTATTTGGCAGGAGGTCATGTCGAGAAAGTGGTGCATGCTTTGGTATCGGCTTCGAAGGCGAATATCGATCTGCCTTTCCAGATGGCTACGGCAATCGATTTGGCGGGCCGCGACGTGTTTGAGGCTGTTCAGATGTCGGTGAATCCAAAGGTAATCAATACGCCGCCGGTGACAGCCGTTGCCAAGGACGGAATCCAGTTGATCGCCAAGGCAAGGGTAACAGTTCGGGCGAATATCAAGCAGCTGGTCGGAGGTGCGGGTGAGGAGACAATCCTGGCTCGTGTCGGTGAGGGTATTGTTTCGTCGATTGGTTCATCAGATAGCCATAAGACTGTTTTGGAAAATCCGGACTCCATCTCGAAGTTGGTACTCCGTAAGGGACTTGATGCCGGAACGGCTTTCGAGATTCTTTCCATTGATATCGCCGATATTGATATAGGTAAGAATATTGGCGCTTACTTGCAGATGGATCAGGCGCAAGCGGATAAGAACATCGCCCAGGCGAAGGCCGAGGAGCGCCGGGCTATGGCGGTCGCTCTCGAGCAAGAGATGAAGGCGAAAGCGCAAGAGGCTCGTGCGAAGGTGATCGAGGCAGAGGCAGAGGTCCCGAAGGCAATGGCGGATGCGTTCCGTTCCGGAAATCTGGGCGTGATGGATTATTATAAGATGAAGAATATCGAGGCGGATACAAGTATGCGTGAGTCGATCGCCAAACCTGTTACCGCACCCCAGAAACCGATTAAGGAGTAAGCGATATGGCGACACGGATAATTCCTCCTTCAGAATTGGTGATTAATGAGGATGGATCAGCATTCCATCTTCATTTACGCCCGGGGCAATTGGCGGATCGTGTCATTTTAGTGGGCGATCCCAATCGGGTGACGATGATTGGTACGTATCTTGATAAGCGGGAACTCGAGGTTCAAAGCCGCGAGTTTCATACGATTACGGGATATTATCAGGGAAAACGGGTGTCTATTGTCTCTCATGGCATAGGATGTGATAACATCGACATCGTGCTTACCGAGTTGGATGCTTTGGCTAATATAGATTTCCAGTCTCGTACGGTTCGTCCTGAGTTTCATCAACTCTTGCTGGTCCGGATAGGTACGTCGGGAAGCCTTCAGGCTGATATTCCGGTTGGCTCGTATGTCGTTGCCCAAAAGTCGATCGGCCTGGATGGCGTAATCTATTTCTATGATGGAAACGAGCGGGTGCGAGACCTGGAGTTGGAGGAGGCGCTTTTGCGGCAACTTGACTGGCGGATTGAGGGTGTGCGTCCTTATGTGGTGAGCGCCGATCACTCATTGGTCGAGCAGATCGCCGGTAATGATTTTGTACGTGGCATAACGATAGCCGCTAACGGCTTTTATGGTCCGCAAGGTCGATATTTGCGTCTGCCCCTTATGGATCCGGCCTTAAACGGGAAGATCGAGCGATTCTGTTTTCGTGAGGCTCGGGTGACGAATTATGAGATGGAAAGTTCCGCTTTGGCCGGATTAGCCGCTTTGATGGGACACCGGGCAATGACGGTTTGCTGCATTATTGCCGGTCGGGTAAGCAAACAGATGAATACCGATTATAAAGATACGATGCCAGATCTGATCCAGAAGGTGCTTGAACGGATCTGAGATGTTGGAATCCTAAGAATAGAAAGTCTCCCTTGGTCATTTGGTCATGATTGAGGGAGACTTTTTTATTTAAGAGGAGGCTTTCTTATAATAATGATAACGCTCCATGACCTCATCCACGTAATCCGCTGTTTCTGATCCACGCAAGTAACCGTGTTTGCAGACGGGGTCGTTGTAGTAAGTTGGATTACTTTTCAGGCGGATGTATTCCGATACGTCGCTCCAGCTATCCGGGTTTTTACCGTATTTCTTGGCTAAGGCACGAGCGTCGAAGACGTGCCCAATACCGGCGTTATAGGCAGCCAGCGTGAAAAGGATTTTCTCCTGTTCGTCGGTAATGGACAAGAAGCCTTGGCGAAATCGCCGGAGACAATCAACACCGGCCCTGATGCTGGTATCCGGTT
>USAD01000282.1 GCA_900552415.1 uncultured Parabacteroides sp. | reverse complement strand
TAGACGAATTCCCCTTGATGCACGGTAAGTGATATGTCGCTCAGTACCTGGTTCTCCTCTCGGCAGATGTCTATCCCTTTTAAGCTTAGCAATACATTATCTTCCATGGCATATCAACCCTTATGACGTCTTTTTAACTCTTTGGCCAGGTCCTCGAGGCGCAATCCCTTGCTGGTCAACAGGACGATCAGGTGATAGATCAGATCGGAAGCTTCATAAACCAAGCCTTCCTCTGTTCCGTTAGTGGCCTCGATCATTGTCTCGACAGCTTCTTCTCCCACTTTCTGGGCCATACGGTTTACACCTTTAGTGAAGAGGGAAGTCGTATATGAACCTTCCGGCATCTCCTGGCGACGTCTCTCGATGAAGTTCTGGAGATATTTCAGGAACATGATCTCCTCCACATTTTTCTCGCCGAAACAGGTATCGGCACCCGTGTGGCAAACCGGACCGGCTGGAATCGCCTTGATCAGGATCGTATCGTTATCGCAGTCGGGGAGGATGCTGACGACCTGCAGCGTATTGCCGCTTGTCTCGCCTTTCATCCAGATCCTGTTTTTGGTGCGGCTGAAGAAGGTAACTTTCTTTGTGCTTAGGGTCTCCTCGTAAGCCTCCTCATTCATGAAGCCCAGCATCAAGACTTTGTTCGTGTAGTTGTCTTGTACGATGGCGGGAATCAAGCCGCCCATTTTCTCAAAATCAAGTTTCATCTTTACTTTAATCTATATATTATCTAACCGTAATATTATTCTCCTTTAAGTACTGTTTCAGGTCGGCGATCCCGATTTCCCGGAAATGGAAAACACTTGCCGCTAATGCCGCATCGGCCTTGCCCAGCGTGAAGGCGTCCTTGAAATGCGACATTTGGCCCGCTCCGCCCGAGGCAATCACTGGGATGCCTAACTTGTCGGCCAACATGGCCAAAGCCTCGTTGGCATAGCCCTCCTTGACACCGTCATGTGTCATACTGGTGAATAGGATCTCGCCGGCGCCACGGCTTTCTGCCTCTTGTGCCCATTCGAGCAGTCGACGTTCTGTTGGGATCCTTCCGCCATTCAGGTAACAACGCCATTCGCCCTCCTCCTGGTTGGCGTCGATAGCAACCACACAGACCTGTGCCCCGAAATGGCTTGCGATCTCGTCGATCAGCCTTGGGTTCTTTAAAGCCGCCGAGTTAATCGAGATCTTGTCCGCCCCGGCGTTCAGGAGTCGTTCTACGTCACCAAGTTCGCGGATACCGCCACCGACGGTAAATGGGATACTGATCTCGGCTGCCACTTTCCTCACCAGCTCGGTGAAGGTATTGCGTCTCTCGTGTGAGGCGGTGATGTCCAGATAGACCAGCTCGTCGGCTCCCTCTTGGCTATATTGTTTGCCCAACTCCACGGGATCACCAGCATCCCGGAAGTTCACAAAATTAATACCTTTTACGGTCTTTCCCTCTTTTACGTCGAGGCAAGGAATGATTCTTTTTGCTAACATGTTGTATCCCAATATTAATTTATTGAATGAAGGACCGTAAGTCCTTGAGGGCAATCCGTCCCTCATAGATGGCCTTGCCGAATATCACGGCTGGAATGCCCGCTTGCTCTAGCTCCTCAATGTCGCTGATGGAGCTGATACCACCACTGGCGATGAGATAGAGGCCGGGTACTTCCTCCTGGATCTCCTTATAAAGAGAGACCGAGGCGCCACGCAGCATGCCATCGCGGGCAATATCGGTACAGATGACTTTCTGTATTCCTTTTCCCTTATACTCCTTGATGAAGGGAATCAATTCGAGCGTCGTTTTCTCTTCCCAACCACTGATCGCTATCTTCTTGTCTTTTGCGTCGGCACCCAGTATGATTCGCTCAGGGCCGAAACGCTCGATCCATCCCGTGAAAGTCGCCGGTTGCTTGACGGCTATGCTGCCTCCTGTGACCATACTGGCGCCGCATTCAAAGGCGATCTCGAGGTCTTTGTCCTGTTTGAGCCCGCCACCGAAATCGATAGTGAGCCCACTCTTGGTGGCCAGGGTTTCCAGAGTCCGATAGTTGACGATATGTCCCGCCCTAGCGCCATCTAGGTCGACGACGTGCAGGCGCTTGATACCATTGTCCTCGAAAAGCTTGGCAATTTCCAGGGGATTCTCGTTATAGACCTTTTTTGTGTCGTAGTCGCCTTGCGTAAGGCGTACGCATTTCCCCTCTATCAGGTCGATGGCTGGAATCAACTCAATCATAGTTCCAAGAAGTTTTTAAGGATGCGCTCACCAACTGTTCCGCTTTTCTCCGGGTGGAATTGGGTCGCGTAATAATTGTCTTTATGTAAGGCCGCGCTGAATGGATGGATGTAATCCGTGACAGCAGCCGTGTCGGGATTGACCGGAACGTAGTAACTGTGCACGAAATAGACAAATTGTCCTTCCAGATCCTTCGTGAATAGTCCTTCCTTGATCTGTTGGATGGCGTTCCAGCCCATGTGCGGTACCTTTTCCTCATGTTTCTGGGGAATGAATCGTTTCACGTCGGTAGGGAAGATGCCCAGGCAATCCACGTTGCCTTCCTCCGAATGGCGGCACATCAGCTGCATGCCCAAACAGATGCCCAGCACCGGTTGGCGCAAGTCGAGCAGAAGTTGGTCAAGATGATGCTTGCGCAAATAGCTCATTGTCGTGAGCGCCTCGCCGACACCGGGGAAGATGACCTTGTCCGCCCGCTTGATCAAATCGGGATCAGAGGTAATGATCGGGGTGCTCCCAAGTCGTTTCAAAGCGTAATCGACCGACCGGATATTTCCCGCATTGTATTTTATGATCGCTACGTCCATTCTTGTCTTGTTTGAATATTAGGTCGCAAAAATAACAATTTATCATTAAATATAAGGCTATTCCTCCAAAAAGTAATGCATTTAGCCCGGTTTTATGGGAGAGAATTATTATTATCGGGGAGAGAACAGGGTTGAGGTTCCACGACTAAGGGTTCGTTTTTTTTGTGGTTTGATAATAAAAAATATTCTGTCTCTATTTGTTTGATAATAAATAGAGTAAAATGTGAGAGAACGTTTTTTGTGAAAATAGTGATGAATTTTTTTACGGGAAGTTATTGCGTATTTGAAAAATATATCTACCTTTGCACCGCAATCGAGAGAGATAGCGAATGAAAAGATAAGAAATAGGGTGCGTTAGTTCAGCTGGTTAGAATACATGCCTGTCACGCATGGGGTCACGGGTTCGAGTCCCGTACGCAC
>USAD01000281.1 GCA_900552415.1 uncultured Parabacteroides sp. | reverse complement strand
ACATATATTGTCTTTCGCCATAAGGACGATAGTTAAACAAGGCCTTGAAAGCGACCGGCTCGATCTTGCCCGCCTCAATCTCCAGCTTCTTGATCTTACCACCTGAGCAGACAAAGAGGTTCTCCCCCTTCTTGTCGGGCTTCAGCGAACCTCCGCCGACATCCTTCAGAAGGATACGGGTCTTGTTCTCCTTCAAGTCGTGCTCCCAAAGATCAACGCCGCCCTCGAAAGAAGTCTGGTAATAAAGCTTGTCGCCCTTCTCTGTTAGGAAAGCGTCGCGCAAATGCGAAGAATTGACCGTCAGCCGAATGATACGATCGCGACAGTTGTCGAGATCGAATACAAGAGGCTCGACTGGCTTTACCTCATCGGCGTCAACCTTCTTGCCCTTCTTCTTGTCCTTGTCATCGGCCTCCGCTTTCTCCTTATCCGCTTTCTCGGCCTCCTCGACCAACGCCAGTTCCTCCTTGTTCAAACGGAAACGGTCGTAAGCGTCAAGATCGAAGAACATGATGTAGATGTCGCTCTCGGCGCCCCAGCTGCCGTGACTACGATAACCCGCACGATCGCTCTCCCAAATCATCGCCTTACCTCCAAGCACCCACTTAGCATTGCTGTCGTTATAACCACTCTGGGTCAGGTTGTGGATCTCACCATTACCGGAGGCGTTGACCAAAGCGACGTCGCTATTGTTCCAGCCGCCGTAGCCGATATAACCAGAAAGGAGCCAACGGCTGTCGGGGCTCCACTCAAACCACTGGTCTCCATCGCTGTAAGAATACTCATATTTCCCGTCCATAACCGTCCTCGTCGCCTTCGTCGCAAGATCGAGCACCCGCAAAGTAGTCCGGTTTTCAAGGAAGGCAACCGACTTGCCGTCAGGACTGAAGCTCGGCTGGAACGAGGTGACCGATGAGTTGGTCAGTCTCTCTTCACATAGAGCCGTAGCATAAGTAAAATATTTCTCTTCCGGTTTCTCCAAAGAGGTCCGGTAAATTTGCCAAAGACCATCACGCTCGGAAGCGTACACCAGACTGCGGCCATCAGGAGCGAAATCAATGCTCCGCTCCTGCTCCGGCGTGTCGGTCACTTGCCGGGTCGTTTCATATTCCGTTGACGTAACAAAGATATCACCTCTTAGGATAAACGCCACCTCCTTGCCCTCAGGCGAGACAGCGATCTCTGTTGCCCCTTCACTCTTGATCTGGCGAATCAATTCCTCATCACTCCGATCAGAGACGATCGAGATCGCCACCTTTTGGGGTTCGCCACCCGCCTTCAGCGTGTAAATCTCACCATCAAAACCATAACAGAGCGTTCCGTCGGCTGCGGCAGTCAGAAAACGAACCGGATGTTTCGTATGCCGGGTAAGCTGGACCGAATTATCATTATCCAAATCTCGCCGATAAATATTAAACGAGCCATCACGTTCGCTCAAGTAATAGAACGAACGACCATCCGCAGCCCAGACCGGCGTACGATCCTCACCATCGAATGAAGTCAACTTACGATAAGATCTTCCGCCGGCTTTCTCCTCACACAACCAAATATCACGGGTAATAGATGAAGTATGATGTTTCCGCCAAGCATCCTCGTACCCCTTCTTGTCGTGATAAAGCCACGAGCAGCCATCGGGAGCAAAACTGATATCCTCCATCGTCAGGGAAGAAAAAAGGACCGGTCGGCCGCCAGCGACGCTGACCGAATAGATTTGCGGGAAATTCTTGGACGGAAACGAGAGATCTTTAGCGGCGGGCATTACCTGCGCCTGAAACAGCACATGATCGTTATCAATAAACACAACCGGGATCTCATTGCCTGAATGAGTAGTCAAACGAGTCGGCACGCCACCGTCCTTGCCAATGACGTAAACATCAAGACTACCCTTACGAGCCGAGGCAAAAGCGATCCGCTGCCCGTCAGGACTCCAGACCGGCCGAGTGTCGTAAGCCGCATTGGTTGTCAACTGCCGTGCCACGCCACCGGCGCTTGGCACCGTATAAAGATCGCCTTTGTAGGTGAAAGCGATCGTTTCCCCATCCGGGGATATAGCGCAATAGCGTGTCCATAACGGTCCCTCTAAAGCGCTAGCGGCCACTGTCGTCATTGCCGACAGGGCCGCCACTAACCATAATTTCTTATCCATTAAAATGATTGTTTTCGATTGTTTAGACTTTAGCGTGTATTACCAACACACCTCATTCATTTTCATTTATCGATGCCGCTCGCCCAGGGCCTCGCTCAAGACCTTGTTCTTGGCGATCGTCGCCTGGAATTCCTTCAGGTAGAAAGGCTCGAAATAGGCGACATCCTCAAATCGCGACGCCGCATAAGCCTTTTCCGCCAACGGGGCCATCGCCGATGCCAGCGGCTCGATCCCCTCAATAAACGACGCGTTGGGCGAATCGATCACCGACGCGCACTTACCCGCACCATTACCAAAGAAGCAAACCGGACCTTTCGCCAGGAAATCGGCATAGGTCTGCCCATCGACCACATCTGCCGCCGCCGGGCGCAAAGCCGACAGGTTAGCGTCGTAGATCGCCGCATAAACCTCCATTCTTCGCGCGTCCATCATGGCGCAATAAAGACGGTCGGTCGCGCCTCCCTCATGCCGGATCGCCTCAGAAGCCAGCAAATCGAGCGTCCGGATCCCGATCAACGGGATGCCATAACCAAAGCACAAGCCCTTCGCCATCGAGACACCGATACGCAAACCGGTATAAGAGCCCGGCCCGCAACTGACAGCCACCGCGTCGATTGAATGATTCCCGGCTTTCGCCGCGCCCAAGGCCTCCTCAACATACACGCCCAACAACGACGCGTGAGAAGGTCCATCATGGGACTCCTTCGAGAAAATAACCTCACCATCCATCGCCAAAGCCACCGAGCAAAGCGATGTGGAGGTCTCAATATTCAAAATACAAGGCATAATTCTTCACGTTTAATACATCGCGAATGTACTTCTTTTCAGGAAGACGACCAACAAATAATCAAAACACACAACATCAGGTATCAACGGAAAAAACTATATTCGCGGAAAGTTTTAGAGATCATGATACAATCGATGACGGGCTTCGGCAAGGTTACGGCCGAGCTGCCCTCAAAAAAAGTAACCGTCGAAATAAAGGCACTCAACAGCAAACAATTGGATCTTTCCACCCGCATTCCCTCCATTTACAAGGAGAAAGAAATGGAAATCCGTAGTTACCTGTTGCAAGCGCTTGAGCGCGGTAAGGTC
>USAD01000280.1 GCA_900552415.1 uncultured Parabacteroides sp. | reverse complement strand
GTTATTGGCACGTGGTCGGGGATTTGGCTTGCGGCGACGTGAAGTCTTGCCATTAATCGTCATGGGTGTGCTTGTCGCGGTTTCATCGTTAACCCTCTTCTTAAGTTATAATTATATGGAAGCGGGTATTGCCTCAACGATCTTGTTTGTGTATCCTATTTTGGTGGCGTTAATTATGTTTATCGTTTTCCATGAGCGACTTTCCCTGTTTACGGGGTTTTGTATCTTGTTGGCTTTGGGTGGAATCGCTTTACTTTATAAGAATACGGATGGATCGACTTTGAGCTTGCCGGGTACGTTATTGGTGCTTGGTTCAGCGCTTTCGTATGCCATTTATATAGTAGGTGTGAATCAGCCGACCTTGAAGGAGGTCGCCACGCTGAAAGTCACTTTTTATGTGCTGCTTTTTGGTTTCTCGTTGTTTATCTTCAGGATATATATGACCGGAGATTTGCGACTGCCGACCGAATGGTATTTGTGGGGTAATTTGCTTGCCTTGGCCTTGTTCCCGACTGCGATCTCTTTCTTGTGCACGACAAGCGCGATTCAATATATCGGTTCAACGCCGACAGCGATTCTTGGTGCCCTCGAGCCTGTTACCGCTATTTTCTTTGGTGTGACCGTATTTGGGGAGGTGCTTGATTTTCGGGAGTGGGTTGGTTTGGTGATGATTATTGTCGCGGTTACTTTCGTGATTGCCGGAGGTAATGTAACCACCTATCTGGTGCGTTTCCGAAAATTGTTCCCCCGAATCACAAAGAGAAACTTGCCGTTTAAGCGTCATTCCCATTATGACCAGGGGAAACATGAGATTTGAGGATTATCGTTGTTGGTCCATGTAATTCCAGAAATCATCGAAAAGTTTTTTAGAATCCAGGTTGATGAATACCTGGATTTTTTTTTGCCCATTTTCAGGAGGAACCGTTCTTGATTCGATATTGGTCCAATGAGGATTCAAGTAAGCTTCCGCAAGAGCGAGATCCCATAATGTACGCTCTTCGCTGGTAGCTTCCGTTTCTTCCCAACGTTCTTTTGGCAATTGGTGGGCGGGAATCGGTCGGGAGAGTCTTTTGAATGTATCATCTTTTTTAAACCTGTAAGATTGGGCGATTGTCGTAGGAAGGACATATAATGAGATTGAATCAAGTCCCATTAAATAATCGAAGGCGTTGAGGTCGTTGCGGACATTAAATTCATTCTTGTTCCAAGTGCCAGTCGTGGCATCGTATTGGGCGGCAAGTATGTAGCAACGGATACGAGAGATTATCTCTGGGTGCGTCATGACCGCGGAGGCGATGTTGGTTAAGGCCCCGAGGCAAATGATATCCAGTTTCTCTTCTTTTGGCATGGTTTTTATGAATTGCGCTAATTGTGTAGTGGCTTCAGAAGGTCTAGGCTCGAAACCGCCCCACGCACGACCAATCTGGCGATCGGCTCCTTGAGGATGCATGACCTGATCATGTCTCATCTTCGTGAGGATTTCCTCATTCAGCTTTTGGCTGATCTGTATGGTTGAGATTCCCTTTGTATCGTATTGGTTCCATTTGTCGAAAGTCAGTAAGTCCGGATTGTTGAAATGTGCCGAACTGAGGCCTACTACTTTTACTTTCGGTTCATTCAGGAGGCGGATGATCGCATAAATATCATCTACTTCGTTGCCGGTATCGGCATCGATCCATACATTTTGCTTTTGTGCCATTAAGAAAGTTGGCCACATTAGAAGTAAGGATATGAAAAATCGTTTGAGCATAGTAATTTTATTTATAATGGTTCTAATCGCAAATTTAAGAAATGTTTTTAGAGAGAATTCTATATAAATTTGTGTATTCGATATATTCAAGTAATGTGTAGAGTTTTCTGTACTTGAATATTTCTCAGACTATTATATGTTTACATTATGCGTTTGGCTGCTTCTTTAATAATCTTGGTGCATTCTTTGACAAAATCAGAGAAACGGTATTTTAAGCTATCCTCGAATCTGCAAGATGGGGATAAGGCCTATTTGGCTCTATTTGATTCTATTGGTGAAAAAACGACGGAGGAAGAATTGCGTGCCTGTTTCCAAGAGTCTCAAAAAGGGAAGAATTATGAGATGGCGGTGAAACACCTGTATAAAGCCCTGCTGGACTGTTTGGTGAGATTGAGGGAAAAGCAGGATGACCAAACCCGGATATTTAATATGATCTCTAAGGCGAATATCCTGTTTGAACGGGAGATGGTTGAAGAGGCTTTGGCTTGTTTAGAGAAGGCCAAGGAGATAGCGATTGAGTTTGAGAGTGATTATGCGTTATTGTTGATTCTGAGAACAGAATTGAAATTTTTGAGCTTGTCGGATTTTAATGGGATCTCTGAAAAGGAACTGGTTGGTAAGCAGGTCCGTATCACGGAAATCCTAAAATACTCCAGGAATCTGAATCAGCATATCCAGCTTTATGATATATTGAGGCATCGCTCGATGTATAAAGGTTATATCCGTTCTGATTCTCAAAAAGAACAGATGAATGATTTGGTCTTGAGCGAACTGCATCTTATCGCCAACCATGTTTATCGGGATGGGTTTGAGGCGAAGAAACTGCATATGCTTTTTCAGGCGGCCTATTATTTGAATATTGGAAGTTACAAGTTGGCTATCCGGAACTATCGGGATTTGATAAGTTTGTTTGAGGCGAACCGGCATCGTCTTTGTGTCCCTCCTGTTTATTATTATAATGCCATATTGGGTATTTTGGACAGTCTTCATGTGGCCGGACTTTATTCGGAGATGGCTCCATTCCTGGCAAAGCTGGAAGAATTGGAGAATGATGGGTATTCGATGGAGTTTTCATTGCGTGTTTTGTGTAATCGATATGTTTATACTTCGATTGCCTATCAACATCAAGGCGGTTTTGCAGAAGCGGTTGAGTTTCGTAAGCGATATGATGAACCGTTGTTTCGTCGGATGGAATTGCTCAGTTTGCGTGCGCAATTGAGGTTATTGCTTTGTGATCTCTCTTTAGCCATGTATCAAGAGCGTTTAAAGGAGGCCAGGAAGATCGCGTCAATTATTATGGGAAAGGGAAAGCTTTTTCAATCTTTTCCATTGTTTAAAGTGGTACGGTTGATATGTTTGCTTTTGCAGGCGGAATTGGGGAATCTGGATTATTTGGAACCGGAGATTCATTCGATTAAGCGTAATATTCATTTTGATCGGCGTGTCTATATGACGGAGCGGTTGGTGTTTCAATTCGTTAATGAATATCCTTTG
>USAD01000279.1 GCA_900552415.1 uncultured Parabacteroides sp. | reverse complement strand
ACATATAAGCACTGTCATGACGGAAACAGACATTGCCATTAAGGACCTGCGCATCGGCATTCCGCTCACGATCGAACGACAGGGAATCCGCATGCACCAAATAAACCCGGGTCGCCCTGACAACCGTATCCTTCTGAGCGGTTCCTACGCTATCCACCACGGGAACAGCACGAACAGTGTCGGGCAAAAACAGGTCAACGCTATCCCGATCCTGAGCGGATAAGGATAGCGTCAACATATTAAAAAGTACAAAACAAAAAAGCCTGAATACAAATCTCATTCCTTAATCCATCCCGGATACTTAAAATCGCAATTCTGCCATCCTTCGCTGATACGAACAAATGTCGTCTTTTGCTTTTCCTTTATCCAATTATTAAGTAACTCTTCCTTCTTACGGGATTCGACAATTGTTTTCAATGCCTGGTAATCATCAGAGATATTGGCCTTATGTCCCTCCACACGAGCCTTAAGCTTAACAATAGCGACCACCTCCTTTTGTTTATTGGTCAACATCGTAAATGGCTTGGAAATCTCACCAACCTCCATATCATAAACCACCTTTCCAATTTCCTGAGGCAACTCTTGCATCTCGAACTTAGGGGTTCCCATATTCGAGCTCTCATAATCCTGGTTCACCATCAATCCCTTGTTATTACGCGTATCCTTGTCAGCGGACAAGAAAGTCGCCGCCTCGTCAAAAGTAAATTTCTCCTCTTTCAAGTCGTTATACAAAGTATCCATCTTGGCCATCGCCGCATTCAACTCTGTCTCGGAGATTTTCGGTTTCAACAGGATATGGCGGCAATTAATACGGTCACCACGCTTCTCGATCAACTGGATAATATGGAAACCATACTCTGTCTGGACAATCTGTGAAACACGCTTGGAATCTTTCAAGTTAAACGCCACGTTCGCAAACTCAGGCAACAGACCTGTCTTACTCATGAAACCCAGCTCACCACCACGAGCCGCCGAACCCGGATCCTCCGAATAAAGGCGGGCAAGAGTCGAGAACTCCATCTTACCACTGTTCACCTGTTCCGTGAACTCACGCAAACGAGCCTTGATCGCGTCCGTTTCCTCAAAAGGAATCTTCGGTTCCATCGTGATGATCTGAACCTCTACCGTAGTCGGCACATTAGGCAAACTATCCTGCGATAAAGTACTGTAATATTTCCGGACCTCAGAGGGCGTCAACTTAATCTCGCCAATCAATTGCTGCTGCATTTGCTGAACGATCTGCTGCTCACGTACCGTCTCTTTACGCTCATCCTTGATCTGAGAATATTTCTTACCAAAATACTCCTCCAATTTCTCCCGGGAACCGATCTGGTTTACGGCCATATTCATCCATTGCTCTACATTCTGGAGAACCTGGCTCTCGTTAGCCGTAATACTGTCGAGCTCCGCCTGATTCAAATAAAGTTTCTGGATGGCCATCTGCTCCGGAATAACACAATAAGGATCGCCATCCAAACGCTGTCCCTCATTTTGCATATAAAGCCGTTGCGTCTCAATATCGGAGCGCAAGATAGCGTCATCACCCACGACCCAAACGATCTCATCAATCACATTGTCTTGCGCGAAAGCGAAACAAGAACAACACGCCAATAACATTAAACTAAAAAATCTCCTCATCATGAAAACAAAAATTATCCAACCAACAAACACCGGCCAACTCAAGGAAATATCTTCACTTCACCAGATTGAACCGCGTCATCATATAACTCATCCTCAAAAGTACGCAGGAACTCCATCTTCCGCTGATTGACCAGTAACTCCTGAATCCGGGCACTGGCATACTCATACGGCTCGATTCCCTCGGGCAACAGGTAATCACCAATATTCAACAAATAGCAAAAACTGCTGTCCGACTCCTCAATAAACCGATGGGATCTCAAATAAGCGGCCGGATTCGGGACATTGGATGGCATATTATCCAACACGTCCTCAAAATTAACCCACTTATCATAGAAGAACTCGTAGATCGCCGCATTTTGGACACTGTATTTCTCGATCCTCTCCAAGTCATCCTCATCAGTTGAACGATACCATTTCTTCAAGTCCGAAAGACCGGGCGCATCAACCGGGACTTTCAAAAACAATCCCTTGATCAAACATTTATTCAAAGCGAACTTATCCTGATTCGCATCATAATAAGCTCTTTTCTCCGACTCCGAGACCTCCAAAGAAACTTTCTCGTTCACCAATCGCTCTTGATAACGATTACGGACCAATGCCTTACGGTACTCTTCCACCAAATGATCGATAGCCTCCTTATCATCAATATTCCTCAAGGCCACCTCATAAACCAATTGATCCTTAACCCACCGTTTCACCAAGTGTTCCGCCATCAACAAGCTATCACTTGACGCAAGCCCATAAGGAATCGAAGAGGCAACCTCCTGTCGCTTCAGTTCCCGTTGTCCAACTTGAGCCAAGATTTTATTATCGGGATGATTACCTGAACCGGCACAACCCGATAAAACAATCGCAAATATAAGGAACATAAAGGATAACCGCATAAGTCCTTCCCTATTTTTTCAGTTTTTTCAAAACCTTCCAATTAATCTCTACTGGATATTTTTTATTCAACTCCTCAAGCCAGAGCTTTTCGGCCTCAGGTTGCTCCTCGACAGGCTTGTTCCATAACTTCTGGTTGCTGATATTGAAAAGAAGCATACCATCCCGATACTCACCAATCAGGAATGCGTATTCCGGATGTCGCTGGTCAAAATTCGTTTTCTCCAACGTCGTCATGACATCACGCACGAACAGGTCAAAGACTTCATCCATAAAATCCCCTGAATAGGCCTTCGTTGAGAAAGGTGCCACTTTCAAATAATAGGCGAACTCCTTTTGAGGATGAGTCTCCCCATTGATACGTACCAAAGGTTTGTCCATATCCTTCGCTTTGGAGTAAAACGCTTCGCTGGTCGGCAGAGACTCATCACATAAAGCCCGCAATTCCCGATAAGCCTCTGGGTAGAACTCATAATCGTAGACAGACTTCAACTGCTCATCATGCGCCTTATATAACTCGAAATTACGCTCACCTTGCCCCATGACACGGATCATGGCCGTTTTTTCCTGCTCGAATGAGGGACGATCACGCCGCTCCAACAATTTCAAGATATGTATTCCATAAGGAGTCTCCACCAAGCCCGATAACTCTCCCGGCTCATGCAAGGCAAAAGCGGCATTCTCGAAAGCCCAAGTCATCTCACCTGGTCCAAAAAGTGGCAAAAGACCACCAACTTTGGCCGATTGGGGAT
>USAD01000278.1 GCA_900552415.1 uncultured Parabacteroides sp. | reverse complement strand
TTTGATGTATCGACGGAGCAAGGAATTGACTTATTGAACCAGGCGAAACTGGGTGTCTTCGCGGGCTCTCTGTTGTCGGGTTTGGGTGGCTATTTCCTCTTGAATTGGGTCTTGCCGAAAGAGGTGGCCGAGCAGGGTTAATTTCCATTCTCAGTTGTTCGTTGATGGTTCCAGACATTAACTCAAATGATATCTAATCTATTCTCAGTCCTCTGCGGAAAGTACTGCGATCCTTTCTAGGAAGTACTCCAGTACTCTCCGAAAAGTACTGGAGTACTTTCCGGAAGGGACTGGAAATAGATTAGGTTATAATCGGATATAAATTCAGAGTACCATCGTGGTGCGTTATTGGTTATTTGGTTACCACGGTGAATAGGATTTTTCGTTGGTTGCCCTCGTTGTCGAGCAGGGTGAGCAGATGCTTGCCGGGCTCGATGTCGAGGGCAATCTCATGTTTACCATCGCCGGTTTGGCCCAGGAAGCAATCGTCCAGATGCCAATAGATAATCGCGTCGGGATCGGCGTGCGCGGCACGGAAGATTAGCTTTTCCCGCTCGCCGGAGAATCCTTTGGGCAGGTAAACCGTCGCGTTGTGTTCCGGATAGATCAGGTCGATCGGCTGGCGATTGGCTGGGGTACAACCCGGCCGGAAAGGCGGTAGGGGACGATAATCCACGTGATAGTGACGATAGTAATATTCCTGGGCGGGCGGCAGGACGAACCATGAGCGTGTCTTGATACAGCTAACCGGCTCGCAGGAGCTGTTCACCTGGAAACGCTCGTCGGCCGTGAGGTGAACCAGCTTGTGATAGGGGCAGGGAACGGTCTTCTGGCCGGCGAGCGGCATGTCGAGCGTATCGACCCGCTCGCAATAGGGCGAGGCCTTATGGCCGCTCTCCCGGCAGATCGCCATCGGCGCCAGCTCATCATAAGGCTTGTCGAACCATTCGCCATCGGGAAGCAGCGAGAAGAGGTCGAACAGGACCGGGGCGGCGTAACCCACGCCGGTCAATCCCGCACGTCCCTCACCGGAAGCGTTGCCACACCAGACGCCAACCACGTAGCGGGGCGTAAAACCGATGGCCCAGGCGTCGCGGCTACCGTAGCTGGTGCCCGTTTTCCAGGCGATCTTTTTCATGGAGTTGAATTGTTGCCAGTCGGCCTCCTCCTCGGGGCGGTTGAGGGCCGAGAGCGCCTCGGCGGTGAACCAGAGGGCCGCGTGCGACAATGGGGATTGGTCGCTGAGCCGAGGGTCGCTGATGGACTCGATCGGTTTTTCCGTGGGTGTCATGAAAGGGGTAAGCGCATGGATATCGGCCGGGTTGTAACGCCCGTTGTACGCGTGATAATGGCCCAGGACACGAGCCATGGAGCCATACATTCCCGCCAGGTCCCACAGCGTGCCCTCAGCGCCGCCCAGGATCAGGGAGGCGCCATAATGCGACTCGGAAAAACGGAGGGTTGTCATGCCCAGCTTCTTGAGCAGCTCCATGAACCGGCCGGTATTATAGTCGGACAACATACGGACGAGAGGCACGTTGAGCGAGCGTTCGATCGCCACATGCGCCGGCACGGCTCCGTAATAGGAGCGGTTGAAATTCTGTGGCGTGAAACCGTTAATGTTGAGCGGCGTGTCGTTGAGCAGCGTAGAGGGAAGCAGGAATCCCTCGTTGAGCATGGCGGCGTAGAGAAAAGGTTTCAGTACGCTGCCCGTGCTGCGTGGCGAGGTGATGATGTCCACCTGCTCGCCCCTTCCGGAAATGTTGTCGATAGAGGCGTTGCCGACATAAGCGAGTACCCGTCCGCTCTCGACCTCGGCGACGATCGCCGCCAGGTTGTAGATGTGGTTGGATTTGTAGGTCTGGGCATAACGGTCGACAATCTCGTTGGCGATTCGTTGCAGCCCGCCGTCGATCGAGCTTTGGAGCCTTTGGCCAGGTTGCTGGCTCGCCAGGCGATCGAGCAGGTGAGGCGCCAGGTTCGGCAAGGGCAGGGGCTTGTCGGGCAGAGGCTCCATAAGCGCCAGCCCATACTCCATTTCGGGGATGATCCCTTCCTCGTACAGACGTGCCAGGAGCCGGTCGCGTTTCTTGCGAAGCCGCTCCCGGTTCCGGCCGGGATGGATGAGCGCCGGCGAGTTGGGCAAGACGGCCAGCGTGGCGCTTTCCGCCCACGAGAGATTATCGAGCGCCCGCCCGAAATAGCGCCATGAGGCGGTCTCGGCGCCGACCACGTTGCCTCCGAACGGGGCATGGGCGGCGTAGAGGCAAAGGATCTCCTCTTTCGAGTAGCGGCATTCCAGAAGCATGGCCCAAACAATCTCCTTCAGCTTTTGGAGGATCGTACGGGATTGGTTCCCTTGGGCGATCCGGGCCAGTTGCATGGTCAGTGTGCTTCCACCGCTGCGGACTGTTCCGGAGGTGAGATTCAGGCGTATGGCGCGTGCCATGGCGGCCGGGTCGATGCCCGGATGATAATAGAAACGCTTGTCCTCGAAGGTGATCAGGCATCTCTTGAATTTGTCAGGAAGAGTGTTCGCTTGGGGAAAACGCCATTGCCCGTCCGGGGCGATACGGGCGCCCAGAAGATCGCCATCCTTGGAATAGAGCAAGGTGGAATAAGTATTTGAGAAAAGAGGATTAGGAATCGTGAGGAGGAGAAGCGCTCCTCCAAGTCCAATCATCAGCGACAGGCCGATAACAACCCGCATAGCCTTTTTCCGGAGAAGAGGCTTGATTTTGATCTCACGCATGCTCATATTTTGAAATTTCGATTAAAGATATGCTATTTTCTTGTAACTTTATCAATAAATTTGTTATATGATGAGAGGGAGAATAGTTGCTGTCCGCGAAAGGGCTTGGTCGTCATTCGCGACGGACAGAAAATTACCCTTGATTTGGTTAATTGGATCTAAAAACTTATTATCATGAAACGAGCGTTGTATTTTCTTTTCTTGTCGCTCTTGCCGTTGTTCTTGAGCTATTGTAGCCGTGGTGGAGATGATGTTGGATTGAGCTATAATTCCAATGTCGAGGCTTTTACGTCCGGTCGGGTCTCCCGTTTCTCCTCGATATACTTGGTCTTGTCCAAGGAAATACCTGCCGATAAACGGAAACTGGAGCGTCTTCCGAAACTGATATCGGTCAGTCCGAAGGTCGAGGGCGAATTCTCGTTCGAGAATAGTCGGACAATCCGTTTCAAGCCTTCGAAAGAGTTGGAACGGGATCAGGATTATCGGGTTCGTGTCGACTTGACCGAGTGGTTCGAGACGACGAGTAAAGAGGAGG
>USAD01000277.1 GCA_900552415.1 uncultured Parabacteroides sp. | reverse complement strand
CCGGCAGATCGCGCGCTTTTTTGCTATACCAGCGTTCTATACGGGGTGGGGTCCCAGCCGGGGCTGGCACGGCTTTATAGTGGGCCACCCTTCCCGCTGGGCGTAAATGGGCGCACTCCTCGATCCGGGCAATGATCTTATCCGATAGCCCGGACAATATAGTCTTCGAAAATGATCTCTTTAGCGAGGCCATATCTTTTCGTAAGGCCCGCTTCGCTTCGTAAGTTTCCATTCGTTACTTGTTGTGTGTTTTGCAATGGAAAGGACTTGCCCTCTTTCAGGATCTCTATCGCCTTAAGCATCGTAACGTCGTCTTTCAGGAAGATCGGGTAGAACCCGGCCTCGTCGAAGAAGTTACGGACGATATAGGCTTGAATCTGATTCTCGATCAGTGAGCCTGAGATCCGGATCAACGTCGGCCGTTTCTTGATTCCCTTCGTAGCGGCGAAGTTGGTGAAATCCTCAAGCAGAGGTTGTGATTGCAGATATTTGTAAAGCTCCTCCCAATTGTCGAATTTGGAGAATTGGTCGCGATGCCTGTCCGAATACTCTAGTGTATAGAGATAGAGAACACCGCTGTTGATCACGTTCGAGAAATAGGAGGTAACGCCCGACGTATCGCGCGGGATAAAGATATCCGGCATGATACCACCTCCACCATAGACGGTACGTCCACCGACGGTTTGGTATTTCATGGAATCGTCCATCTTGATGCTGTCCGCCGAATCGAATTCGCCGTGCAGGTAACGGTTGTAGATGTCCTGGTCGTATTCCTCGAGATTACCCATCTCATAGCTTTTTTGGATACAACGTCCCGACGGGGTATAATAACGGGCGATGGTAAGGCGCATCTCTGAGCCGTCGCCTAGCGTCAGTTGGGTTTGGACAAGACCTTTACCATACGTACGTCGGCCAACAATCGTTCCACGGTCATTATCCTGGATGGCACCCGAGAAGATCTCACTCGCCGAAGCCGAGATCTCGTCTGTCAAGACCACGATTGGCGCATCCTGGCAGGTACCGGTTCCATTAGCGTAGACATCGGAACGGGGGAACGACTTACCTTCGGTATAGACAATCAATCGTCCCTCAGGCATGAACTCATTGATCATGTTGATGGCCGCATCCATATAACCGCCGGTATTGCCACGCAAGTCGATAATGAACGATTCACATTTCTCCTGTTTCAGCTTAGCGATAGCGGTAATGAACTCATTATAGGTATTACGTCCGAATTTGCTGACCTTGATATAGCCGATTCCCTCGCGAACGGGGTAGGAGACATCGACCGAGTTAACGGGTACATCACCTCTCGTTACGTCAAAATAGAGCAGTTCAGGTGAGTTGCCTCGCTTAACGCCCAGTTTTACGATACTGTTCTTGGCGCCGCGTAAGGTTTTCATGATCTCATTCTGGTTCTTCTTGTTTCCGGAATAGACCGAATCGTTGATGGTGATAATCCGGTCGAACGGCAACAGTCCCGCTTTTTCGGCAGGACCGCCACTGATGACGGAGATGACGAGGATCGTGTCTGTTTGCATATTAAAGGAGACACCGATACCACTGAACGAGCCTTCCAATTCCTCGTTGACGGCCGAAGCCTCCTCTGCGGGAATATAGACAGAATGCGGATCAAGTTCGCTAAATATCTTGGGAATAGTGCCCTCGACCAATTCGCCCATGTTGACCGTATCAACATATTGCTCGTTGATGATGTCGAGGATCGTGTTGATCTTGTTGCCACTGACGTAGGAGTAGCCCCTGTGTTTCCCGATTTGTACGAAATGGTTACCGATGAAGATGCCCAGGGCGATACTTGCGGCTATGATGACCGGCAACCAGATGGTCAAACGTTTATACTTGTTCATAAATGACAGAATGTTTATTCATTTATATTAATGTAATCGACGGTGATTCCGGCTCGTCTCAGCAGTTCGCAACCATCGGCGATACGGTAATTCTCCGAATAGACGACACGCTTGATGCCCGACTGGATGATGAGCTTGGCACATTCGATACAGGGTGAGGAGGTGACGTAGATCGTTGCGCCCTTGCTGCTGTTCGACGAGGCGGCCACTTTCGTGATGGCGTTTGCCTCCGCATGGAGCACATAAGGTTTTGTTACGTTATTCTCATCCTCACAAATGTTCTCGAACCCGGAAGGTGTCCCATTATAACCGTCCGAGATAATCATCTGGTCTTTTACCAGGAGTGCCCCGACCTGGCGCCTTTTGCAATAGGAATTTTCCGCCCAAATAGCGGCCATGCGCAGGTAACGTTTGTCTAGTTCGAGTTGCTTATTTGTCTTGTCGCACATGATTGATTTCGCTCCTTTCTTGTATTGAGCCACAAAGGTAATGATTATTTGAATTTATTGTAGTTGGCTGTCGCAAAACATAAACTCTTTCATTTTTGGGATATGGTATTTGCCCGATGGTAATCTTTTTTACTAAATGTAAGGGAAAACAGGTGGCGATCATGGGATCGAAAGGGGTGGATATGAAAAATAGAATATAGGGCCGGATAGGCTGATAACTTTACGATATGGCTTATTAGCGGGTGTTAAGTCCTTTTTTTAGGACTTGATAAAAACGGTATTTAACTAAATTTTATATGTTTGGGAACATACCTTATGAGCATGTTTGAGCATAAGGCGTTGATTGATAAAATGTTTTGTATTAGTTGTTTTTTGATGAAAAAAAATGGACTGGAAAATTGTTTGTTTGTTTTTAGATTAAATAATACTTTTGATTACCCGTTAGGGGAAAAATATCAATTTGTTATTTGAGAAAGAAAACTTAAAACCCAAATACTTATATGAGTTATCTTAAATTTGACAAAACAGTAATGATAAATCTCGAGGAGTCTTTGACCCGCGAGGTGCTCCGTACGAATCGTTTAGGAGCTTATCACTGCACTACTGTTGTGGATTGTAATACGAGGAAGTACCATGGATTGCTTGTCATGCCTGTTCCTCAATTGGACAACGAGAACCATGTGCTGCTCTCCTCTTTCGACGAGACGGTGATCCAGCATGGTGCGGAATTTAACCTGGGGCTGCATAAATATGGTGGCAACAGTTTTAGTCCAAATGGTCACAAGTATATCCGTGAGTTTAGTAGCGAGACGGTTCCCCGGACAGTTTATCGTGTCGGGGGCGTAATTATCTCTAAGGAGAAGGTCTTCTCCATGTATGAGAACCGGATATTGATCAAATACACTTTGGAGGATGCCCATTCGCCAACGACATTGCGTTTCCGTCCTTTCTTGGAATTCCGTAGTGTTAAGGAATTGACGC
>USAD01000276.1 GCA_900552415.1 uncultured Parabacteroides sp. | reverse complement strand
TTCTATGAGCGGGTGGGTCGTTCGTTGAATGAGCCGTTCGAGATCGTCGCCGAGCTGAAATACGATGGCACCTCTATTTCCGTGACCTACAAGGAGGGACGGTTATCTCAGGCAGTAACCCGGGGCGATGGTGTCCGGGGCGACGACGTGACGGCGAATGTCAAGACAATCCGTTCGGTGCCTTTGAAACTGAGACCAGGTTCCTATCCCGACGAGTTCGAGCTGCGAGGCGAGATCCTTTTGCCCTGGTCTGAGTTCGACCGCCTGAACAAGGAACGGGAAGAGCAGGAGGAACCCCTTTTCGCTAATCCGAGAAACGCGGCTTCCGGTACCTTGAAACTTCAGGATCCGAAGATCGTGGCCTCCAGGAAACTGGATGCCTATTTCTATTATCTCCTGGGCGAGAGCCTGCCTGAAGAGGGTCATTATGAGAATCTCCAGGAGGTCCGCTCGTGGGGCTTCAAGGTTTCGGATGCCATGCGGAAATGCCATGACCTGCAAGAGATATACGATTTCATCGACTATTGGGACGTGGAGCGGAAGAACCTGCCGGTCGCTACGGATGGTATCGTGTTGAAGGTTAATTCCCTGAGACAACAACGAAACTTAGGCTATACGGCCAAGAACCCAAGATGGGCGATCGCCTATAAGTTCCAGGCGGAACGGGCGGTTACGACACTTCGGGAGGTTTCTTATCAGGTTGGCCGGACAGGAGCGATTACACCGGTAGCCAATCTCGATCCAGTGCTATTGGCCGGAACGGTGGTTAAGCGTGCCTCCTTGCATAATGCGGATATCATCGCTAATCTTGACTTGCATATTGGCGACCAGGTCTTTGTGGAGAAAGGCGGTGAGATTATCCCGAAGATCGTAGGAGTTGATGTCGACTATCGGTCGGCAAATCCGGTCGGGGAGAAGGTCCAGTTCATCTCCCATTGCCCGGAATGTGGCACGGCCTTGGTTCGTCCTGAGGGCGAGGCGGCGCATTATTGCCCGAACGAGACCGGATGCCCGCCCCAAATTAAGGGGCGTATTGAGCATTTCGTGACCCGTAAGGCCATGAACATCAATATTGGTCCGGAGACAATTGAGGATCTTTACGAGAAAGGACTTGTCCGTGACATCGCCGACCTGTATACGCTCCGGATGGAGGATTTGTTGAGCCTTGAGCGTTGGGCGGAGAAGAGCGCACGCAATTTGCTGAAGAGTCTTGATGAGTCCAAATCCGTACCGTTTGAGCGGGTACTTTATGGCTTGGGTATTCGTTACGTTGGAGAGACGGTCGCCAAGCGCCTGGCCTCTGTTTTCCATTCTATCGACCAATTGCGTGAGGCCTCGTTTGAGACGTTGGTTGGTGTGGATGAGATAGGAGAGAGGATCGCCCAAAGTGTCCTGGACTATTTCAAGGACGAGCGCAACGTGCGGATTGTTGAGCGCCTCGAGAGTTATGGGTTAAAAATGGCGATCGACGAATCGGTATTGGCCAACAAGTCCGATAAACTGAAAGGGTTGACGATCGTGATCAGCGGAACCTTTGCTCGACATTCACGTGATGAATATAAGGCGATGATCGAGCAACATGGTGGCAAGAACACAGGCTCAATCTCCAAGAAGACCAATTATCTTTTGGCGGGAGAGAATATGGGACCTGCCAAATTGGAGAAAGCGACAGCTTTGGGTATTAAGATATTGAGTGAGGATGAATTTCTAAATCTGTTGAGTTGATGATGACGAGTTTTTTTATCCGGAAGAAGATTAGCGCCAGTATGGCGGCTTCCTGCTCGGGGCAGCACCGTTCGTTGCCTTTCGATCAGGTTAAGTCCATACTGGTTTTGTATGAGGCAAAAGATGCAGAGCATGTCAAGGCCAACCTGGCCAAATTGGGTAAGGAGAAGAAAAGAGTCAGTACCTGTGTTTTCCTTAATAAGGGTCTGACTCCCGATTCCGTCGAAGCGAATCTTATGATCCGTGAACAGGGTGATCTTAATTTCTGGGGCATACCTTCAAAAGAGGTCATCAACCAATGTATGGCGCATGAGGCCGACCTGTTGGTCAACTTATGCGGGCCAGATTGCCATGTTTTGCATTATTTATCTTTGAATCATCCATGTACATTTAAAGCTGGTATCAATTATTCCGATCAGGGTTGGTATGATTTAGCGCTTTCAGCTACGGAACAAGGGGATTTATCTTTCTTATTTGATCAATTATTGTTTTATTTGCGGTCAATTCGTGCGGAATAAATCGGATTTTGTTTATTTTTGCGTAATCTAATAATAAAAAGGAAGAAATTTCCCATGGCAGAAATTAGTTTAAAAGGAATGGGAGTGGCCCTGATCACTCCTTTCAAGGAAGATGAAAGCGTAGATTATGAAGCACTAGGCCGATTGGTTGATTATCAGGTACAAAACGGAACAGACTACCTGGTTGTCTTGGGAACTACGGCCGAGACTCCGACGTTAACTGAAGAGGAAAAAAGAAATATAATTGATTTGGTGGTCTCTCACGTGCGTGGCCGTATTCCAATCGTTTTGGGTGTAGGTGGAAATTGTACCCGGAATGTTGTCGATCAATTGAAGCACGGTAATTTTCAGGGAATAGACGCCATATTATCAGTCGTACCTTATTATAACAAGCCTTCTCAAGAGGGTATATATCAGCATTATAAGGCAATAGCTCAGGCGACAAAATTGCCGATCGTACTTTATAATGTGCCAGGACGTACGGGCGTAAACATGACAGCTGAGACAACTTTGCGTATTGCTCGGGAGTTCAAGAATGTTATTGCCGTAAAAGAGGCTTCGGGCAACATCACGCAGATGGATGATATCATCAAGAATAAGCCCGATCGTTTTAACGTGATTTCAGGTGACGATGGTATTACGTTCCCATTGTTGACTTTAGGAGCCGTAGGCGTCATCTCCGTGATTGGTAACGCATTCCCACGTGAATTTAGCCGAATGGTTCGTTTGGCCTTGGCTGGTGATTATGAGAATTCACGCTTGATCCATCATCGTTTTACGGAACTGTTTAGCTTGTTGTTTGTCGACGGTAATCCTGCCGGAGTTAAGAGTATGTTGAATATGATGGGATTCATTGAGAATAAGCTACGTCTGCCGTTGGTTCCGACTCGAATTGTTACATATGAGAAGATACGGGATGTCTTGAGACAACTCAGCATTAAATGTTGAAAAAGAGGATTAGAAAAATAGCGTACGTCCAAGTTCCAGGGTTGGGGCTTGGACGTATTTCTTATATTTATGATTATTTGTTTTATCATTTAACATAATGGTAATTATGAAATATACTTAC
>USAD01000275.1 GCA_900552415.1 uncultured Parabacteroides sp. | reverse complement strand
ATGATCGTAAAAATGAGTAAATACGCCTTTATGGTGTATCATAAGGAGTACGACGCTTTCTTGGCGTCGCTCCGGGCGCAAGGAGTCGTCCATGTGAAGGAGACATCCTCGATTGTCGACAATGAGTTGTTGCGCTCATTGGTTGCCTTACGGAAGCGGGTAAGCGTTTTGAAGCATGAGTTGGCTAGCGTACGTTCGGCATCGGGCGTTTTGGATGTTCCGTCGGAAGTGCCTGGAATGGACAAGGAGAAGGGTATCGCCTTGCTTGATCGTATTGAGGCGGCTTATGAGAACCGTACGCAATTGAACGCTCGGCGGCAATCTTTGGAAAAAGAGATCGCCTATATGGAGATTTGGGGAGAGTTCTCGTATGCGGATATCGCACGTTTGCGTGAGGCTGGATATGAGTTGAACTTCTTTACTTGCCCGACCTCTAAGTATGAGCCGAAATGGGGTGAGACTTATAATGCGACTTTGGTGAACAATTACCAATCTGTTACCTATTTCGTGACAATCACGAAGGTGGGTACAGTTATTGATATTGAGGCCGATCGTCCCAAGATGCCTTCAATGGACTTGATTCAATTGAGGGAAAGCCTGAAGGCGGTCGAGGCTGATATCAAAGCGGCGAATGAGGAGATCCGACAATATGCGGTATCTCAGTTTGGTGAGTTGGAAGCGTTCGACCGTTGGTTGACCAACGAGTTTAACTACAATAATGTTGTAGCACAAACTTCCCATTTGGCGGACGATAAGTTGATGTTCCTTGAGGGATGGGTACCGACCGAAAACGCTCAAGCGCTTGAGGAGGCTCTCTCGAAGTCTGGATATTATTTCCAACGGCTCGAGATCGAGGAAGACGATAAGGTGCCTATCAAATTGAGGAATAACAGTTTCAGCCGGTTGTATGAACCGATTACCAAGATGTTCTCATTGCCAAATTACGGAGAGTTGGACCCGACGCCCCTGTTCGCCCCGTTCTTTATGCTGTTCTTTGGCTTGTGCTTTGGTGATGGTGGCTATGGTTTGTTGGTAGTCTTGGCTTGTACCTTGTTGAAATCGAAGGTCAATCCTGATTTTCGTCCCTATTTGTCCCTTTTCCAGTATTTGGGATTGGCGGCGGTCTTGGTCGGTCTTTGTTCAGGATCTGTCTTTGGTGTCGCGTTGGCAGAGGTGCCCGCTATGGCGAAAGTAAAAGATTATTTCGTGACCAGCGATAACCTGATGACCTTCTCGATCGTGATCGGTTTGGTACAGATCATTTTTGGTAAGTGCGTCGCCGCTTATAAGACGAAACTGCAGAAGGGAACGAAATACTGTATCGCTCCTTTCGCGTGGGTTTTCGTGATTGTCTCTTTGGCGGTCGCTTTAGGTTTGCCGATGCTCGACCTTAAATTACCGACGGCTGTCGTGAACGCTTGTTTCGGAATCGCTGGTTTGGGCTTGGTGGTGGCGTTCCTCTACAATTCGCCGGGGAAGAACATCTTCCTCAATTTTGGTACGGGACTTTGGAACACCTATAATATGGCCTCGGGACTTTTGGGTGATACGTTGTCGTATATCCGTTTGTTCGCGATCGGTTTGACAGGATCAATCCTGGGTGGTGTTTTCAATACGTTGGATATCACGATGACAGAGGGAATGAACGTGGTCTTGCGGGTAATTTGCATGTTGCTTATCCTCTTGTTGGGACATGCGATTAATATTGCCTTGTGTACGATCAGCTCCTTGGTGCACCCTTTACGTTTGATCTTCGTTGAGTATTACAAGAACGCGGAGTTTGAGGGTGGCGGTAAGGCGTATGATCCTTTCCGAAAAATATAACAGGATTTATAACAGAAAAATAATAGAATAAATAATTTAAAAACACACATTTATTATTATGGAACCGATTTTATTAGCTTATGTAGGTATCGCAGTGATGACAGGTTTGACTTTCATCGGAAGTAGTTATGGAGTAACAACCGCCGGTAATGCCGTAGTCGGGGCGATGAAGAAGAATCCCGACGCTTTGGGTACGTATATCGCGCTCAGCGCCTTGCCTTCTTCACAGGGTCTTTATGGCTTCGTGGGTTACTTCATGATGCAGAAATTTTTGGTTGAGGGTATTTCCATGCTGGCAGCTACGGCTGTGTTTGGCGCCGGTTTGGTATTGGGCTTCGCCGGTTTCTTCTCCGCTATCCGTCAGGCTCAGGTCTGCGCGAATGGTATCGCTGGAGTAGGCGCTGGTCATAATGTCTTTGGTGCGACGATGGTGATGGCCGTATTCCCTGAGTTGTATGCGATCTTGGCGCTGTTGGTTGTTATCCTGATTGGTGGAACGATTCCTGTCGCTTGATAGGTCATTTGTATATAATTAATTGTTCGCCACAAGTCAATTAAGGCTTGTGGCGATTTTTTTCTCCCAAGGTTACCCTGTTATGACGGGTGGGCATTATGCGTTATTTTTCTTTTATCTTTGCTGAAATATGGAAATTATCATTTACTTTTGCCCACTAAATGACAAATGTCCAGATGAAAGAGTCCGTACGTGTTTTTCGTTTTATCATTGTTGGTACATCTAATGCCTTAATCGTGGCATTGGCCGTATGGATCTTGATGGATCTGTTTCATGTCAATTACATACTGTCCAACCTGGTGGGATATATCGCTGCGTTGGTCAATAATTTCTTTTGGAGTAAGTATTGGGTTTTTGCCAGTAAGGGGAATATCCGGTTCAAGGAGATTGTCCTGTTCCTGGTCGCTTTCGGTTGCGCTTATCTGACCCAATTCATATTCTTGGTTTTGATGGTGGAGTGTTTTCACCAGGATGAGTATTTGTCCCAGTTCCTGGGTCTTTTCCTTTACGGACTCGTGAATTTCCTTATGAATAAGTTCTTGACCTTCCCGGATAAGCCTTGATTTAAGTCAAGGATATGTTATATAACATGTGAGATTTTATTAAATCATGCGTTTAAACATATAAAAAAGCTTGCTTTTGTTCAGAAAATTGATAAATAATTTGTCCGGAAAAAGCTTTTAGTCCTATATTTGCCATCGCGAATACGGATATCGCCCTTTTATGAGAAAAAGGATGTGCCGTATTTATCCTGAAAATCAGGGGTCGGTATCACTCTTCTTGGTGAAGGGGATCCCGATTATGTTGAACATAAATTAATCATTATGCGAGTAAAAGCTTATGTTCTCTTGGCTTTAGCGTTTTTGGGGCTTGCGGCAGGATCCAAACGGACGAAATCTGTTGAGGGCGTTAACCCGGGCGATAAGGCACCGAGAATAGAGTTTTTGGAGAACAGGCCGGATGCCGGTTTTCCTAATTCAAGCGGGC
>USAD01000274.1 GCA_900552415.1 uncultured Parabacteroides sp. | reverse complement strand
GTTTTGTCCAATGGTTCTCCAAGCCGGTGAGCGCCTCCTCGTCGTCGCTCGTGAGGACGCATTTGCAAGGAGCGAAATCAATCGCGTCTGAGAATTTCTTGACACCAACGATCTTGAGCCCGTTCAGCTCAGCCTCCTCGATCACGTGGTGGTTGTGCGGGTCGTTCGTGATCAGCGTGTCTTTTCTGTAGGTGAATATCGCGAAATTGTTCTTGATCGCCTTTTGCTCCAGGTAGGGGATCATCTCGGGCGCGATCCTTTTCTCGAAGAGCAGTTCGCCCGTTTGCACGTTGATGATTTGCCCGCCATTGTAGGAGAGGATAAATCCGCCGTAGTTATTCAATTCGAGGGCATGGGCCAACGGGAGGAGACCCGCGGTCGGCCTTCCCGAGGCGAGCACGACATGAACCCCCATTTGCTGCGCTTTGAGTAACGCCGCTTGGGTTCGTTGGGTAATCTCTTTATTCTCGTTCAATAATGTTCCGTCAACATCCAGAACTAATAATTTGTACTTCATGGCGCTTTGAATTTTAATATGGTTGGAAAACAAAATTAAGCAAAATCCGATTTATAATAAAACTCTTTTTCTTGCTATTTTGTTCCCCTTCCAATGATTAAATCGGTTATTCCTCTTTTTCCGGTTGGATTCGAGTGATTTTACCCCATTGCTGGATATAATCGTAAAGTGCCGCATAGAACTGATGTCGGGCAATGGTTGCCGAATCTCCCAGGATGAGCAGCTTCATGCGGGCTCGGGTAATCGCTACGTTCATGCGTCGCAAGTCGTTGAGGAAGCCGATCCGTCCCCGCTCGTTTGCCCGAACCAGGCTGATGAGGATGACGTCGCGCTCTTGTCCCTGAAAACCGTCGACCGTATGGATCGTGATCAATTCACGCAGCGGGCGGAAAAAGGCATCCCGGCGTATGAGCTGCCGGAGATATTGGACTTGGGCCTTATAGGGCGAGATCACCCCGAAATCGATTCTTTCGTCCAGGATACGATCCTTGCCGATCTTTTCGATGTAATCATGCAGCTGCCTGATGGCGATTTGTGCTTCCGCCTGGTTAATGCGACTTCCGTTCTCCGTCTGTTCTTCCTCCGGGATATCGAGCAGGGAGGTATCGATCCATTCCAAAGGAGAGTCTATCCGGAGGATTCCGCGATGGCTCACCTCCGGTGCCGCTTTCAGCTGGCCTTGATAGAACCAGTTGGAAGAGAACCCCATGATCTCCTCACGCATACGGTATTGGGTTGTCAGCAAAGAGACAACGGCGGGGTTTTTAGTCGCGATTTTTTGCATCAGCGTATCGTCCAGTCCACCACGTTCCGCTTCGGGACATTTGATGGTTGGGGGAAGCTGCCAATGGTCGCCAGCCAATAACACACGGTCCGCCTTGCGGATCGCTATCCAGCAGGCCGCCTCCAGTGCTTGAGCTGCCTCATCGATGAAAAGCGAGGTGAAGTGGTGGTTCTCGAGTGTCCGGTTGGCCGATCCCACCAGAGTGCAGGCTATGACTCTGGCTTGGTCGAACAGCTCGGCGTCGATCTTGACCTCCAGTTCGGTTGCCCGGTAGCGAAGGCGTGACAGCCGGTTGCGGATTGTATCGTGCGAGTCGTGTCCCCGTTTGCGTAAGCCGGAAAGAGTCTCACGAATAGCCTTACGAACGCTCCAAAGCTCTGGGTAATCCGGATGCGACTCGAAACGGCGCTCGTAGGTGAACGAGAGCATCTTGTCGTTTACTCGTGTCGGATTACCTATCCGGAGTACCTGGATTCCCCGATCTACCAGTTTTTCGGCAATCCAATCGACAGCCATATTGCTTTGCGCGCAGACCAGGACCTGGTTCTCGCGGTGCAGTGTCTCATAGATGGCCTCGACAAGCGTGGTCGTCTTTCCCGTGCCTGGAGGGCCATGAACGATGGCGACATCTTTCGCACTCAAGACCTTATTGACCGCCATCTCTTGCGAATGGTTTAACCATGGAAAACGGATAGGGAAGAGGTCTCTTTCCCGTGGGGCCATACCGGTTCCGAGAAACAGGTTCCTTAGTTCCGCCAAGCGGTTATTCTTGGCCTCGGTCACCTCTTTCAGGGCCATGAACATTGTCTTGTAGCTGGTTTCATCAAAATAAAGTTGGATACCCAGCTCATTTACGCTCCCAATCTCGCGAAGGGCCGCTTCGGAAGGCAGGACGACTACCATGCGGTTTTCCTCCGCATAGCTGACATGGCAAGTATGGTTGAAGAAATGACATTTCCCATTCAGGTCCATCCTGAAGAAACGGACAGGACGGCCATACTCAAAGTTGTGTTCCGTTTCCCGGTCTTCCCGGCGTTCTATCTCAATCGTAAGCTGATTCAGTGAATTATAGCGCGAACGCCCAATGATAATGGGATACCAGCAAAGTCCTTTGTTGATCTTTTTCCGGATGCCAATACGTTCGGTCTGTTGTTGGTAGATCTCCTTCTCATACTCGTATTCTTTTTTGAGCAGTTCCTGTTGCCTTAATAAATCTTTTATTGGAGATGATGGAGAATTTATCGTCATGTGTTCTATTTTGATGCGCGAAGGTAGGAAAAAGATTATTATGAAAGGATGGCGCTTCGTGGTAGAAATCGATTATTATCCATTTTCGGTTCCACTGCAGTGAAAATAAAAATACACTGTTATGTTCTTATTTTGGAAACGTCGTAGATCTTCTTTTTCTCTCTGGTTTTATCCAGCAAAAGGGGGGTATTTTATACGTACGTATGTGTTGGCTTACACGAACGTACGTATAAGCTTACGGCAACGCTTGTGTCGGTTGACATGAACGTATGTGTAGGCCGACACGTACTATTGTCTTCAAGAAGGGAGTGATTTCCTAAAATGCAAAGGTATAAAAACAACTTCGCCATGTCCGGTAGGCCGGGCATGGCGAAGTGAAAATCACAAGGAAATATTATAAACCTTGTCCATGACAGTTCTTGTATTTCTTGCCGCTTCCACAGGGACATAAGTCGTTTCTTCCGACTCGTTTCTCCGAACGGACAGGTGCCTGTTTCGGTTGTGATTCCTGTGTGTTCTCGCCGTTGATGTCGTTCTTGGTTGTCTGATAACGACTCATGTCCTCATGCTTCTCGGGCTCAGCCTCCCTGATTTGGACACGTTGACGAGCGGCTTCCAATTCCGCCTTACGGGCGGCAGCGGCTTCTGCGATCGCGGCCTGACGCTCGGCCATCAACTTCTTCTGTTCCTCTGTCGGTTCCTCGCGTACGGGGATCTGTCCGCGCATCAGGACAGCTGTTGTCTTACGGTTCATCGTATCAACCATGTTCTTGAACAGGTTATAGGATTCC
>USAD01000273.1 GCA_900552415.1 uncultured Parabacteroides sp. | reverse complement strand
CTGGTGGAAGTAGGAGGGGAAATGCTTTTTCATTCCGATGGGTGAGCAGCCGCCGCGGATATAACCCGTGACGGGCAGCAGCTCTTTCATCGGGAGCATCTCGCATTTCTTGTTGCCCGAAACTTTGGCCGCTTTCTTCAGGTCGACCTCGTCGGCGCCGGGAATGACACATACGAGATAGCCCGTCTTGTCGCCATGCAACACCAGTGTCTTGAATACCTGCTCGACATTCTCGCCCAATTGCTCGGCCACGTGGGTCGCGCTCAAGTCGTTCTCGTCAACCTCGTAAGGCACCAATTCATAGGCGATCTTGGCCTTGTCGAGGAGGCGGGCTACGTTTGTCTTGTTAATCTTCTCTTTCATATTATATATAAGATATATTTGGTTCTTTAGATTCCTTTCATGGTCAATTGTACCCGTTTGCGTTGCAGATCAACACTCAGCACTTTGACCTTGACGTGCTGGTGGATGGAAACGACCTGTGTCGGGTCGCTTATGAAGCGGTCCGCCATCTCGGAGACGTGCACCAGGCCATTCTCCTTGATTCCCACGTCGACGAAGCAACCGAAGTTGGTGATGTTCGTGACGATGCCCGGCAAGACCTGTCCCTCACGCAGGTCGTTGATGGTTTGTACGGATGGATCGAACTCGAAGACCTGAATCCCTTGTCGAGGGTCGCGTCCCGGTTTGTCCAGCTCCGCTAAAATATCCGTCAGGGTTGGCAGGCCGACGGTCGCCGTGACGTAGCGGGCGGGATCAATCTTCTCTCGTAAGCTCTTGTCGCGGATCAGGTCGGGAATGCCGCATCCTAAATCGCGGGCCATACGTTCGACGATCGGGTAACTCTCCGGATGGACGGCCGAATTATCCAGGGGATTGTCGCCTCCACTGATCCGGAGAAAGCCGGCGCATTGCTCGAAGGCCTTCTCACCCATGCGGGGCACCCGTTTCAGCGATTCACGGTTCTTGAAGGGACCATGCTCGGCACGATAGTCGACAATGTTGCTGGCCAACGTCGGGCCAAGGCCGGAGACATAGGTGAGCAGATGCTGGCTTGCCGTATTTACGTCGACGCCCACCAGGTTGACGCAACTCTCCACCGTCTGGTCGAGGCTCCGTTTCAAGGCAGCCTGGTCCACGTCGTGCTGGTATTGCCCTACGCCAATACTTTTAGGATCGATCTTCACCAGCTCGGCCAACGGGTCCATCAATCGACGGCCGATGCTGACGGCGCCACGTACCGTGACATCATAATCGGGAAATTCCTCGCGGGCGATCTTCGAGGCGGAGTAGATGGAGGCGCCATTCTCGCTGACGACGAAGACTTGCACTTTCCGGTCGTAGCGGATGTTGGTGATGAACTGCTCCGTCTCGCGGCTCGCCGTACCGTTGCCGATCGCGATGGCCTCTATATTATAGGTAGCGACCAATTGGGCCACCTTGGCGGCCGCCTTGCCTCGCTCGTTCTTGGGTGGATGCGGGTAGATCGCCTCATAATGCAGGAGATTGCCCTGCGCGTCGAGGCAGACCAGCTTGCAGCCCGTACGGAAGCCGGGATCGATTCCCAAGACTCTTTTCTGTCCCAACGGGGGCGCCAGGAGCAATTGCCTGAGGTTACCGGCGAAAACACGGATCGCCACCTCGTCGGCCTTCTCTTTGCTAGTCTTGGCGAACTCGGTCTCGATGGCGGGCTTGAGCAGACGCTTGAAAGCGTCGTCGACAGCGGCCTCGACCAACCGTGAGGCCTCGTTGGAGGAGCGGACGAACCGTTTCCTCAGTCGCTCGGCGCAAGAGGCTGTATCGGGCGTAATGTTGACCTTCAGGAAACCCTCGGCCTCGCCCCGGCGAAGCGCCAACAGGCGGTGCGAGCTGACGCGGCGCAACGGCTCCTGGAAATCGAAATAGTCCTTATATTTTTGTCCCTCTTCCTCTTTTCCTTTGACAACCTTCGAGGTGATCATTCCCGTATGGGAGAAAGCGGCACGGGTCAGGTTGCGGGCTCGCTCATCCTCGTTGACCCATTCGGCGATGATATCTTTGGCGCCTTGGATCGCGTCGGCGGCTGTCTTGACTTCGTCGCCCAGGAAGTTCCGGGCCTTGCTCTCGACATCCGGGTTGTTTTGCGCCATGATCATTTTCGCCAGGGGCTCAAGTCCACGCTTGCGGGCGATCTCGGCGCGCGTCTGCCGTTTGGGCCGGAAGGGGAGATAGAGATCCTCGATCTCGGTCGCGTTCCATGAGTCTCGGATGCGCCGCTCCAGCTCCGGGGTCAGCTTATCCTGTTCACCGATCACGCGCAGGATCGTCTCTTTCCTTTTCTCCAGCTCTTTCAGCTGTTCCAGACGTTCCTGTATGGCGCCGATCTGGATCTCGTCGAGCCCGCCGGTCCGTTCCTTGCGATAACGGCTGATGAAGGGGATCGTCGCGCCCTCTTCCAGAAGTTGTATCGTACGGGCAACCTGCTCGTCCGCCAGCTGCAGCTCTTTCGCTATGATTTGATGGAAATGGGTTGTCATATTTTTTCTTTTTTGAAAACGGCTCCAAATTTACATAGAAAAATAAAGAATGCTCTTCAGTGGCCCATCTTTATCGGATATTGGCCCGATTTATCGGATCGACAGTCCGGATTTGTCCGAAGGAGTCCTGTTGATCGGAACAATAGTCCGGATTTGTCCGAAGGAGCCCTGTTGATCGGAACGACAGTCCGGATTTGTCCGAAGGAGCTCTGTTGATCGGATCAACAGTCCGGATTCGTCCGGAGGAGCTCTGTTGATCGGATCAACAGTCCAGATTCGTCCGGAGGAGCCCTGTTGATCGGATCAACAGTCCGGATTCGTCCGGAGGAGCCCTGTTGATTGTCTGGAAAAGAGGCTCTCGCTTGTCTGAAGGATGGAAATAGGCGTTATTGGCCCTTCATGGAGATGACCTGGTCTGCCATGAGGCGCAATTCCTCCGCGTCGTGCGAGGTGAAAAGAATCAGGCGGCGTTCGTTCGCCTGCCGCTTGCGGATGCGTTGGATAACCCGCTGGCGCAACGCCTCGTCCAGTCCCTTGAAAGGCTCGTCCATCAGGAGGAGAGGCGAGGGGAAAGCGAGGGCACGAGCGATGGCGACCCGTTGTTGTTGGCCGTAGCTGAGCGCGGTCGGGCGATGGTTTTCCAGCCCCGCGAGTTCCATCTCCCCGAGCAGTTCCTGGGCGGTCCGGATCGCCGTGGGGCGGTCGAGAAATGAGGCCAGCGGAAGGGCGACATTCTCGAGAGCCGTAAGGTGGGAGAGCAGGAGCGGCTCTTGGGCGACAAGGGCGATGGGTACCGCCGGATAAGGATGAATCGAGCCTCCGGTAGGGCGCAGTG